>NZ_JAIUHI010000016.1:0-147114 GCF_020165035.1 Mesorhizobium sp. CA6
TGGCCTTCAAAAAACGCCTCATTAGCCCAACAAACAGAATTCACTCTCCCGTGCAAAGCCCTCACAAGGGGAGAAGGAAAAAGTGCTCACCCCTTCGCCGCCGCTTCCAGTTTGTCGATTTCGATCTTGCCCATCTGCATCATCGCGGACATCACGCGGCCGGCTTTCTCGCGGTCCGGATCCTGAAGCAGCCGCGGCAGTTGCTCCGGCACGACCTGCCAGGAAACCCCGAACTTGTCCTTCAGCCAGCTGCAGCGTCCCGGTTCGCCGCCTTCGGTGAGCCTGGTCCAGAAATGATCCACCTCTTCCTGCGTCTTGCAGTCGATCGACAGCGAGATCGCTTCGGTGAACTTGTATTGCGGCCCGCCGTTGAGGGCTTGGAATTGCACGCCGTCGAGCTCGAACGAGGCGACCAGCACCTGGCCTTCCTGGGGATGGCCTTTGGGCCAGCGCGTCACGCTCAGCACCTTCGAATTCTTGAAGATGGAGATGTAGTGGTTCATGGCCTCCTCGGCCTGGTCGTCGAACCACAGGAAGGTGGTGATCTTCTGCATGCCTTGCTCCTCGGGCTTCATGTTGGCTTCGTTGTCAAACGGTTCGGTGGCGATTTCGTGCCATTTCGATGCCGTCTGCCTCAAGGACGCTTCAGCGAAGCGTCATCCGACAGCGGCAACAAAAATTTTCTGAAAAGCGCAAATTTGCCGAAGCATGCTGTCGCAGCGCAAAATGGTGGTCATGCCGAGACATGGCCGCTATAACCGCTGCCGACTAAATTCGAGCGCCGCCCGCCGCGCATCGGTGTGGCCAGCCAGCAAGGACAATCGAATGCCCGCCTATCGTTCCCGCACCACCACCCATGGCCGCAACATGGCCGGCGCTCGCGGCCTCTGGCGCGCCACCGGCATGAAGGATTCGGATTTCGGCAAGCCGATCATCGCGGTGGTCAATTCCTTCACCCAGTTCGTGCCGGGCCATGTCCATCTGAAGGATCTCGGCCAGCTCGTCGCGCGCGAGATCGAGAAGGCTGGCGGCGTCGCCAAGGAGTTCAATACCATCGCGGTCGACGACGGCATCGCGATGGGTCACGACGGCATGCTCTATTCGCTGCCGTCGCGCGAGCTGATCGCCGATTCCGTCGAATACATGGTCAACGCGCATTGCGCCGACGCCATGGTCTGCATCTCCAACTGCGACAAGATCACCCCCGGCATGCTGATGGCCTCGCTGCGCCTCAATATCCCGACCGTCTTCGTTTCCGGCGGTCCGATGGAGGCCGGCAAGGTGGTGCTGGCCGGCAAGGCGCAGGCGCTCGATCTGGTCGACGCCATGGTCGCGGCCGCCGACGACAAGATCTCCGATGAGGACGTCAAGGTCATCGAGCGCTCGGCCTGCCCGACCTGCGGCTCCTGCTCCGGCATGTTCACCGCCAATTCGATGAACTGCCTGACCGAGGCGCTGGGTCTGTCGCTGCCGGGCAACGGCTCGACCTTGGCCACCCATGCCGACCGCAAGCGCCTGTTCGTCGAGGCCGGCCATCTCATCGTCGATCTCGCCCAGCGCTATTACGAGCAGGACGACGAGACGGCACTGCCGCGCAGCATCGCCTCCAAGGGCGCCTTCGAGAACGCCATGGCGCTCGATATCGCCATGGGCGGTTCGACCAACACGGTGCTGCATATCCTTGCCGCCGCGCATGAAGGAGAGGTCGACTTCACCATGGAGGACATCGACCGGCTGTCGCGCAAGGTGCCGGTGCTCTGCAAGGTGGCGCCGGCCAAGTCCGACGTGCACATGGAGGACGTCCACCGCGCCGGCGGCATCATGGCCATCCTCGGCCAGCTCGACGAGGCCGGTCTGATCAATCGCGACCTGCCGACGGTGCATACGGCGACCCTCGGCGAGGCCCTCGACCACTGGGATATTTCGCGCACCTCTGCCGAAAACGTCCGCGACTTCTTCCTCGCCGCTCCCGGCGGCGTGCCGACCCAGGTCGCCTTCAGCCAGGACCGCCGCTGGGACGAACTCGATCTCGACCGTGAGAAGGGCGTCATCCGCTCGGCCAGGACGCCGTTCTCGAAGGATGGCGGTCTTGCCGTCTTGAAGGGCAATCTGGCGCTCGACGGCTGCATCGTGAAGACTGCCGGCGTGGATGAATCCATCCTGAAATTCACCGGCCCGGCCCGCGTCTTCGAAAGCCAGGACGCCTCGGTCAAGGCGATCCTCGGTAACGAGATCAAGGCCGGCGACATCGTCGTCATCCGCTACGAGGGACCGCGCGGCGGCCCCGGCATGCAGGAGATGCTCTACCCGACCAGCTACCTGAAGTCGAAGGGCCTCGGCAAAGCCTGCGCGCTGATCACCGACGGCCGCTTCTCCGGCGGCACGTCGGGCCTTTCCATTGGCCACGTCTCGCCGGAAGCCGCCGAAGGCGGCGCCATCGGCTTGGTCCAGGAAGGCGACACGATCGAGATCGACATACCCAACCGCACTATTCGCCTCGCCATCAGCGATGCCGAGCTCGAAGCGCGCCGGGCTGCGATGAACGCCAAGGGCGCAGACGCCTGGAAGCCGGCCGAGAAGCGCAAGCGCAAGGTGACGACGGCATTGCGTGCCTATGCGGCTTTCGCCACCAGCGCCGACAAGGGCGCGGTGCGCAAAGTGCCGGAGTAAGGAGCGCTTCCCCTTCTCCCCTTGGGGAGATGGTGGATCGGCGCGCAGCGCCGAGACGGATGAGGGGTGCTCCAGCGGAGCGAGACGCTCGCAAATTCCGACTGGATGAACGGCGCCACCAAGCTGGAACACCCCTCATCCGTCGCCTTCGGCGACACCTTCTCCCGCAGGGGGAGAAGGAGAGGCGCTGCGTCACGGCATCAGCTGATATTCATAAAGCTTCTGGTAGAGCCCGCCCTGCTTGAGCAGCGTCTTGTGCGGGCCGCTTTCCACTACTTTGCCCTTTTCCAGCACCACGATCGTGTCGGCTTGGTGCACGGTCGACAGCCGGTGCGCGATCACGATCGTCGTGCGCCCGACGGTAAGCTGCTGCAGCGCGTCGCGGAACAGCGCTTCCGATTCGGCATCGAGCGCGCTGGTCGCCTCGTCGAGCAGCAGGATCTCGGCGTTGCGCAGCATGGCGCGCGCGATCGAAATGCGCTGGCGCTGGCCTCCGGACAACAGCGAGCCGTTCTCGCCGACCTCCGTGTCGTAACCCTTGGTCATGGCGCTGATGAAGTCATGCGCGTTGGCGGCCTTGGCGGCGGCGATCACCTCTTCGTCGGTCGCGTCCTCGCGGCCGAGGCGGATGTTGTGCATGACGGTGCCGGCAAACAGGAACGTGTCCTGGCTGACATAGGCGATCTTGCGCCTGAGCGAATCGAGCGTCGCGAACGAGATGTCCTGGCCGTCGAACATCACCTTGCCGGTCTGCGGATCATACATGCGCATGATCAGGTTCAGGATCGTCGACTTGCCGCTGCCCGACGGTCCGACCAGCGCCGTCATCTTGCCGGCGTCAAGCGTCAGGTTGAATCCTTCGAACACCGGAGGGCTTTCCGGATAGGCGAAGCTGACATTGTCGAAGCGGATTTCGCCCGGACCGGGTTGGAGCGGCGTGGCGCCGGGTTTCTCGGCCAGCGTCAGCGGCCGGTCGGCGAGCTGGAACATCATGCGCACGCCGACAATGCCCGTCTCCAGCGAGATGCGGACGCGGGCCAGGCGCTTTGCCGGCTCATAGGCCAGCAGCAGCGCGGCGATGAAGGCCATGATGTTGCCCGGCATCTGGCCGCCCTGCAGCACCAGCAGGCCGCTGACCAGCACGGCGCCGGCAATCGCCAGCCCGGCCAGCGTTTCCATCACCGGGCTGGTGGCGGCTTCCAGCGTGGCGATGTTGTTGGCACGGGTTTCGACGTCCGACACCGCCTTGTGCATGCGCTTGCGCATAGCGGCTTCGAGATTGAAGGATTTGACGACCCGCACGCCGATCGCCGTTTCCTGCATCACATGCACGATCTGGCCGAGCGAGATGAATTCCATCGCCGCGATCTTGCGGACGCGTCTCAGGATGCGGTTGACGCCGTAGATCGCCACCGGTCCGACGACGAAGCAGATCAGCGACAGCGCCGGCTGTTGCCAGACCATGACCATCACCAGCACAACCAACGTCACCAGGTCGCGCACATAGGACGTGACGACGAGGTCGAGCACGCTGCGCGCCGCCTGCGCGTTGTTGGTCATGCGGGTGATCAGGTCGGAAGACGAGGTCGAATGGTAGAATTCGATGCCTTGCGCCAGGATACGGTCGTAGATCTTGCGCTGCCGGTCGGCAATGATGGCATTGCCGACGCGGCTCATGAAATAGGTCTGGACGAAAGTCGCGATGCCCTTGAGAACAAAGATCGCCGCCACACCCCCGGCAATCAGGTTGACGCGGTCTATCCGCTTATAGACCACGAACTCGTTGGTGATTTCGCGCAGGATCCAGGCGCTTGCCCCCGTCATGAGGGCGACCACCAGCATCGACAATATGGCCGCGCCATAGCCGAACTTATGGTCGTGGAAGGATTCTCTTACCAGCCTCGCGATGAGGCGTTGGTTTTCCGTCGAGCGGAAGAAGCGAAACAACGGCCGATCCTATGGCTGGCTGTGAGAAATTCGGATTCGCCACAAGGGCGCGTGGCGGCTTATAGAGCGAGTTGAGGCCGGATGGAACCTTTCGCCGTCGAGGGAAAGAAAAGGCTGCGGCAGGCTGTCTTTTCGGTCACGATAGCAGCCGATTCTGGTATTGGGGACGACGGCAGATGGATTTCGACTTGATCGTGCGCGGCGGCACGCTGCCGGATGGCAGGATTGCCGACATAGGGATTGCGGGCGAGACCATCGTCGCGATCGAACCAAAGCTCCAGGGTTCGGCGCCGGCCGAAATCGACGCGAGCGGCAATCTCGTCTCGCCGCCTTTCGTTGATCCGCATTTCCATATGGACGCCACGCTCTCCTACGGCATTCCGCGCATCAATGCGTCGGGCACGCTGCTCGAGGGCATCGCGCTCTGGGGCGAGCTGAAGCCGCTTTTGACGCATGAGGCCGTGCGCGAGCGCGCGCTCGCCTATTGCGACTGGGCCGTGTCGATGGGCCTGCTCGCCATCCGCAGCCATGTCGATGTCTGCGACGACCGGCTGCTCGCGGTGGAAGCCCTGCTCGATGTGAAGAAAACCGTCGCGCCCTATATCGACCTACAACTGGTCGCGTTTCCGCAGGACGGCCTCTACCGCTCGCCGAATGCTCGTGAAAACACCATCCGCGCGCTCGACATGGGCGTCGACATCGTCGGCGGCATCCCGCATTTCGAGCGCACCATGGCCGAGGGCGCCCGCTCGGTGACCGAGCTTTGCGAGATCGCGGCCAAACGCGGCCTGATGGTCGACATGCATTGCGACGAGACTGACGATCCGCTGTCGCGCCATATCGAGCAGCTGGCCTATGAAACGCAGCGCCTTGGGTTGCAGGGCAGGGTGGCCGGCTCGCACCTCACATCGATGCATTCGATGGACAATTATTACGTCTCGAAGCTTTTGCCGCTCATCGCCGAGGCCGGTGTATCGGCAATCCCAAATCCGCTGATCAACATCATGCTGCAGGGGCGCCACGACACCTTCCCGAAGCGGCGCGGCCTGACCCGTGTCAAGGAGATGCAGGCGCTCGGCATCCGCGTCGGCTGGGGCCAGGATTGCGTGCTCGATCCCTGGTATTCGCTGGGCACCGCCGACATGCTCGACGTCGCCTTCATGGGCCTGCATGTCGCGCAGATGTCGAGCCCGGCCGACATGGCGCGCTGCTTCGACATGGTGACCAACGTCAACGCCGCCATCATGGGGCTCGATCATCTGGGCCTTGCCGTCGGCAAGCGGGCGAGCCTCGTTGTGCTCGATGCCGGCAATGCGATCGAGGCCGTTCGCCTGCGCCCCGAACGCCTCTGCGTCATCGCCAGGGGCAAGGTGGTGGCTGAGCGGACGAAGCAGGAAACGCGGCTTTCGATCGCGGGACGGCCGGCGCAGGTGAACAGGCGGCATAAGGCCGGCTAGAACCAGCCGATTTCCGCCGCTGGTCTTACCGATCGCCCCATTTTCCCTCGTCAAGCCGGCCGCTTGCGGCTAGGGAGCGGCATGGCCTTGCTCGCCCGAAATTTCACGATCAGGAACATGTTGCTCGCCGGCATCCCCTTGATGCTGGCCGGCGACTTCATGTTCGCGCTGAACGACGCGATGGGCAAATGGCTGGTCGCCTCCTTTTCAGTCGGGCAGGTGGTGCTGATCCGCTCGATCGGCGCCTTCATCGTGCTGGGCCCGATGATCGCCAACCAGGGCACGGCCAGGCTGTTTCACATGGACCGGCCGGTTTTGCAGTTCCTGCGTGTCGTGGCCACCACCGCCGATACCGGGCTTTTCTACGCCGCGGTCGTCTACCTGCCGCTCGCCGACGTAATGAGCTTCTACATGGCCGGGCCGATCTATGTCGCGGCGCTGTCGCACTTGCTGCTCGGCGAAAAGGTCGGCTGGCGGCGCTGGCTGGCGATCCTGGTCGGCTTCTGCGGCGTGCTGATCATTCTCAAGCCGTCCTCGGCGGCCTTCTCGCTGTCATCGGCCTTCGCGCTGGTGGGCAGTATCGCCTTCGGCTTTGCCATCATCCTCGGCCGCCTCCTGCGCGGCACCAGCGACACGACTTTGGTGACCTGGCAGACGATCGGCACGCTGATTGTCGGCGGCCTGCTCACCATCGGTGCTTGGCGCACGCCGTCGGCGCTCGATTTCGGCGCCATGCTACTACTCGGTGTCGTCTCCTGCGCCGCGCATCTGATGATCACGAGGGCGCTGAAGCTGGCGCCGGCCTCGACGCTGGCGCCGCTGCACTACAGCCTGCTTCTGTGGGCGGTGGTCTTCGGACTGGCCTTCTTCGGCGACATGCCCGGCCCGCGCATTCTCGTCGGTGCCGCCATCGTCGTGCTTGCCGGCATGTTCATCTTCCATCGCCAGAAGGTGGTGGAGACCGAGGTGCCGCCGGAGAACGTGCTGAAGGGCGTGAATTAATGCATGTCGCGCAAAAGTGTGCAGCGGTTTTGCGATAACGACATGTATGAAAACAAAAGCTTGAAGGCTTGGCTTTTCCGGTGCCTAACCCGCGCGCACGGCAGCGAGGTGCCGCGAAAATTCCGCGGTCTCCATCAGCGCCTTGCAGCGGGCAAAGCGACCGTCGGCATAGGCGCGGAAATCGTCGGCCGGATTGTCGTTGGCGAGCTGGATCAATCCCCAGAGCGTCCATAAAAGGTCGCACATCGCCTTGTAGATGACGATACGTCCGCGCGCCGCCGGCCTCGCCTCGCCGCCGAAATAGGCGCGCATCAGTTCCTCATCCTGGTCCGCATCGAACCGGCCCTCGACCGAAAGGTCGCCGAGGTCCCACAGCGGATCGTTCATGCCGGAATATTCCCAGTCGACGATCCACATCCGCTCGCCCGTATCGAGGAAATTTTCGCACAGCGGATCGCAGTGGCAGGCGGCGAGCGGGATGGCGTGCGCGGCAAGCGCGGCGCGCACCGCGCCTGCCTCGCGCACCACGTCGTGATAGCCGGCGGGCAGCGCCACGTCCTTCGTCGATAAGACCTTGAGATAGTCGTCGATCATCGCGAACAATTCGAAGCGGAAGGGGAACACCGCGCCCGAAGCATGCAGCTTGCGGAAGGCGTAGCCCGCTCGCGCGGGGCTGCCCGACCGCGCCTTGAATTTCTCCGGCGACATCGTCTCGGCACCGGCGATGAAGCGCGTCGCCATCAGGCCGGACGCCGGATCGGCATAAAGCACCTCGGGGCTGACTCCGGCCCTGGCCGCTTCGCGTGCCGCCACTGCCTCGTTGGTGCGGTTGATATATTCTTCCGTGCCCTTGCCGGGAATGCGCAGACACGCTTCGCCGGCCCGGTAGACCTTGTTGGTCAGGCCGGCCAAACGCTCCAGCGGCCCGTCATAGCCTGCCAGCGCCGGAATGGTGGCCAACGCGGCGCGCGCCTCGTCCATCGTCATCCCCTTTACCATCACACGATGTTTTACAGCGGAACGGTTCCACAGTTTTTGCCGCTTGGCTACCATTGCGGATACGAATCGGCGGCGGGAGCAGAAATGGCGGACGGCAAGCACAGCGGCTCGCTAAGCGCGGCCTACGCCGCGAAGCGGCCTGAGGAAGTGGCGGCGATCTATGACAGCTGGTCCGAGACCTATGATGCCGACATGTCGGCCGCCGGCTATCGCCACCCGACGATCTGTCTGGCGCTGCTTGCCAGGCACCTGCCGCGCGGCGCCGAACCCTTGCTCGATGCGGGCGCCGGCACCGGCCTGATCGGCGAATGGCTGGCCATCACCGGCTATCCGAAGGTCGAGGCGCTCGACATCTCGCAAGGCATGCTGGACAAGGCCGACGCCAAGGGCGTCTACAGTGCACTGCATCGCCTGGCGATGGGCGATACTTTGCCCTTCGCCGACGGCGCCTATGCCGGCATTGTTTCGGCGGGCGTCTTCACCTCGGGCCATGTCGGGGCTGAGGGACTGGACGAGTTGATCCGCATCTGCCGCCCAGGCGGGATCATCGTGCTGACCGTCAAGAACACGCTGTGGCAATCAGGCTTCGCCGAGCGCATTGCCGGACTTGAGGTTCAGGGCAGGTTGAAGCGCCTCGAGGAAACGGCGCCCTACGCCTCGATGCCGGGCGAGTCCGATACCGTGCCGAGCAGGGGACTTGTGCTGCGTGTCAGCTGACCGTTTCGTCGATCAAGCCTTTATCCTTGCCCCGGCCGGGTCATACATCGGCTCGAGATGGATCTTTGCCGGCGTGCGCTCCATCGCCACGACAAGCTCATAGTCGCCCGAGGCCAGAAAATCGTCGCTGACGCCGTCGGCATTGCGCACATAGCCGTAGCCGATATTCTTGCCCACCGTGTAGCCGTAGCCGCCGCTGGTCAGGTAACCGACCGGGTCGCCATTGCGCAGGATCGTCTCGCGTCCGACCAGCACGATCTCCGGGTCGTCAACCGTGAAGCCGGCAAAGCGTTTCATCGGCGGCTTGCCGGCTGCCTTCTCCAGCGCCCGGCGTCCGATGAAGTCGGTATTCTTGCGAAGCTTCACGGCCCAGCCGAGCCCCGCCTCCTGCGGCATATCGTTCGGCGTGATGTCGGAACCCCAGGCGCGATAGCCCTTCTCCAGTCGCAGCGATTCCAGCGCCCGGTAGCCGACCGGGCGAATGCCATGCGCCTTGCCCGCCGCCATCAGCGCATCGAAAACCTCGCCGGTGGCGGCGATCGGCACATGCAGCTCCCAGCCCAGTTCCCCGACATAGGTGACGCGCAGCGCCTTCACGCTGTGGCCGGCTATTGCGATCTCGCGCGCATGGCCGAAGGGGAAGGCGGCGTTTGAGACATCGGCGTCCGTCACCGCCGACAGCACGTCGCGGGCGCGCGGCCCCATCAGCGACAGCGTGCCGAAATCCTCCGTGACGTCGGTCAGCCTGGCATCCAGCCCGTGGCCTATATGGTCGCCGATCCAGGAGAGGTCATGCGTGCGGAAGCCCGTGCCGGTGACGATGTAGAACCGGTTCTCGCCGAGCCGCGACACGGTGAGGTCGGCCTCGATGCCGCCGCGCGTATTGAGAAGCTGCGTGTAGGTCAGCCGTCCGACCGGCTTGTCGACGTCGTTGGCGCAGATCCAGTCGAGCGCCTTCAGCGCGTCAGTGCCGGTCAGCTCGTATTTGGCGAAGGAGGACTGGTCGAAGATGCCGACCTTCTCGCGCACATGACGGTGCTCGTCGCCGACCGGGCCGAACCAGTTCTGGCGGCCCATCGAATAGACGTCCTCGGCGGCCGCGCCATCCGGCGCAAACCAGTTCGGCCGCTCCCAGCCAAGCTTGGAGCCGAACACGGCGCGATGCATCTTCAGCCGCTCATAGAGCGGCGAGACGATGCGCGGCCGCCCGGAGAGATACTCCTCGTGCGGGAAGCCGATCGTGTAATGCTTGCCATAGGCCTCCAGCGTGCGGTCGCGGACCCAGTCGCGGTCGCGGTGCAGGCCGGAGAAGCGGCGGATGTCGACCACCCAGAGGTCGAGCGGCGCCTCGCCGTCGACCACCCATTGCGCCAGCACCCATCCTGCGCCGCCGCCGGAAGCGATGCCGAAGGCGTTGAAGCCGGCGCCGACGAACATGTTGGCGCATTCCGGTGCTGCGCCGAGGACGAAGTTGCCGTCCGGCGTGAAACTCTCCGATCCGTTGATCATCTGCTTGACGCCGGCGGTTTGCAGCGCCGGAACACGCGCGATCGCCTGGGTCATGTGCTGCTCGAAATGATCGTAGTCGTCATCGAACAGGCGGAATTCCCAGTCGTTCGGGACATCGCCGCCGGGAAGTCCGGTTGCCCAGGCCTGCGGGTTGGGCTCGTAGCCCCCCATCACCAGCCCGCCGACCTCTTCCTTGAAATAGGTGCGGCGGTCGGGGTCGCGGATTGTCGGCGCGTCGGTCGCAAGGCCCGCGATCTTCTCGGTGATGATGTACTGGTGCTTGACCGGCTGCAGCGGCACGTTGATGCCGGCCATCGCGCCGACCTGCCTTGCCCATTGTCCAGCGCAGTTCACCACCTTGTCGCAGGCAATGTCGCCTTGTGAAGTCTTCACCGCCGTGATGCGGCCGTCCTTCATCGTAAAGCCGGTGACGCGCACGCCCTCGAACAGTTTCGCGCCATGCATGCGGGCGCCCTTGGCGAGCGACTGGGCGATGTCGGAGGGGCTCGCCTGTCCGTCGGTCGGCAGCCAGGAAGCGCCGACAAGGTCGCTTGTCTCCATCAGCGGCCACATGCGCTTCACCTCCGCCGGCGACAGCAGCTGCATATCCATGCCGAAGCTTTTGGCCGTCGTCGCCAGCCGCTTGAACTCGGTCCAGCGGTCGGCATTCGTCGCCAGCCGCAGACAGCCGGTCATCTTCCAGCCGGTCGCCAGGCCCGTCTCGGCCTCCAGCCCCTTGTAAAGCTCGACCGAATATTTGAGCACGCGCGTGATCGAGGCGGAGGAGCGCAGCTGCCCGACCAGGCCGGCGGCGTGCCAGGTCGAGCCAGAGGTCAGCTTGCCCTGCTCGAGCAGCACCACATCCGTCCTATGGTCGCGCGCCAGGTGGTAGGCAGTGGAACAGCCGATGATGCCACCGCCGATGACGACGATTTCGGCATGGCTGGGCAAGGTCATGATCTGGTTCCGTATTTCGTCCGGTAGTTGTCCAGCGCCGCGTCGAGCCGGACGAGGTTTTCCTCGCTATAGGCGACATAGTCGATGCCGGGCGCGTCGAGATAAAGCTCGGACACCATGCTCCACATCGCTTCGCGCAGCAGCGAGGCGCATTGCATGGCGGCATGCGATCGGCGGATTTCGCCGTCCGGCTCCTTCATGAAATAGGCGGTCATGAAGGCGAAGGATTCGTCATCGCTCAGGCCGGCGTTCGAGGCGGCACCGGCGAGGTCGAACATTGCCGTGTTGAAGCCGGCATACTCGAAGTCGATCAGCCACAGTCGCTTGCCGTCGTCGAGGATGTTTGCCGGCAAAAGATCGTTATGGCCGAAGACGATGGGCAGCAGTTTTTGCGCCCGCTCGAGCTCGTCCGCCAGGGCCAGATAACGTGGCAGCTCGCCCTTCTTACGACTGCCGCCCTCGTCCAGCGTGCGCGCATAGTCGCGAATGACGTGGAACACCCAGAACATGAAGCCGGCGCCGGAGACATGCTTCGGCATCTCACGGTGAAAGCCGCGCAGCAGCGCCGCCACGCGGCCGAGATTGGTCCGCACATCCTCTCCCAGGAAGGTCCTGGCGCCGAGGAATTCCGTCACCAGGATGCCGGGCTCGGCATAGTGCACGGCCGGCGCGAAGCCCGCCGCATGCGCCGCCCGCGCCGTCATCACCTCGCGCTCGCGAAAGACATGGTGGAACGGGAAGTCTTGGCCGAAGCGCACGACATGCCGCCCGGCCGCGTCGGTGACGACAAAATTGGCGTTGCTGAGGCCGCCCGGCAGCGGCTCGATCTCGATGCCGCCGTTCCAGCACGGCAAGGCGCGGATGCGGTCTTCGGCACTCACGGCTTCGCTCCGGCCCCAACCGGTCCCGCGGAAAACAAGGCTGGGAGAACATGAAAAAGCCTCGTCGGTGCGAGACGCCAGGATCGGTATCCCGCACCGCACCGACGAGCCCCTTGGCCAGGTATGATATCCCGGCATCCGCCCCCGCGGATTCGATAAAAGCTCGCGCCTGGCTGGTTCCAGGCGATCTGGTCACTAGGTTGCGGCTCTGCCATCACCCTCCCGCGGCAGTTCCGAGCCTGTCACAAGGTCAATGTCACGCCAGCGTGGCAGCGCTGTCAATCCAAAAGCTGTGACCTTTTTTGGGTGTTTTGCCCGAAAATATAAGCGACTCCTTTCAAAGCGTCGGCAAAGCCTTAAATTCGGTCAGAATTCCCGGACACACCGATGATCCATTCGAAACGGCACGGCGAAATCCTGCGGCTCCTCAGCGAGGAGGGCACGATCACCATAGCCAGCCTCGCCGAGCGGCTCGGCGTCTCGCTGGAAACCGTGCGGCGCGATGTCAAGCCGCTCGCCGATGACGGGTCGGTGCTGAAGATGCATGGCGCCGTGGGCCTTGCCTCGATTGTGGGCGAGGCGCCGTTCGAGCGGCGCATGCGCGAAAATGCCGAAGCCAAGCGCCTGATCGCCAGGATGGTCGCGGCTACGATCCGCGATGGCGAGGCGATCATGCTCGATACCGGCACGACCACATCCTTCCTTGCGCGCGAGCTGCTCGGCCATCGCCGGCTGACGGTGGTCACCAATTCCTCCGACATTGCCCGCACGCTGGCGACGGTGAACGGCAACAAGGTCTACATGGCGGGCGGCGAGCTGCGCAGCGATTCGGGCGCGGCTTTCGGCATTTCGGCGATCGAGTTCGTCAGCCGCTTTTCGGTCGACCATGCGGTGATCTCGATCGGAGCCGTCGATGCGGCCGCCGGCCTGACCGACTATGATCTGGACGAGGCGGAGTTCGCCCGCATGGTGCTGTCGCGCGGCCAGCGCTCGCTGGTCGTCACCGACCATTCCAAGTTCGGCCGCCAGGGACTGGTCCGGGTCTGCGGCTTCGACGGCTTTTCCGAGCTCGCCACCGACCAGCCGCCGCCGCGCGATATAGCCGCCGCGCTGAGCCAGGCCGGCGCCCGGGTCAGTATCGCCGCGGCCTGACGTCGCCTAAGGGATAAGACCTAGCCGAACACCAGCGACTGGTGCGCCGCAACCCCGGCCATCGCGCCGCCCGACACCGCGAAGGCGATGTTGTGCATCAGGCGCGCGGCGTCTCCTGCCGCGAAGACGCCAGGCACCGATGTCTGCTGCTTGTCGTCCACGACGATCGCCTTGCCGAGCGGGCCTTCGTTGAAGGCGCAGCCCAGCTGCTCGGCGAGCGGGCTTGCCATCACATTGCGCGGCGCGGTGAACAGCGCACGCACGCTCGCGCTGCGATTGCCGTCGAGCCTGACGACCAGGCCGCCGGACCCGTCGTTCTGCACTTCGCTCACCTTACCCCGCTCGAACCGGATGTTGCGCTTCTCCAACGCCCGCGCCTGGTCAGCGTCCGGTTCGAACAAACCGTCGGCGAACAGCGTGACGTCGCCCCAGTCGGAAATCAGCTCGGCCTGGTGCAGCGACATCGGTCCAGTCGCCAGCACGCCGAGCGGCCCGCCGGCCACCTCGTAGCCGTGGCAATAAGGACAATGCAGCACCGTCTTGCCCCAATGCGCGGCAAGTCCTGGAACGTCCAGCAGGATGTCCCGGACGCCGGTGGCCAGCACCAGCCGCGTCGCGCCGAAACCCTCGCCATCGTCCATCCGGACCTCGAAGCCGGTGTCGGTGATTGCCGCCCGCTCGGCGCGGCCCTCGATCACCGTGACGGCGGGATAGGCGAGCAGCTGTGCCTTGGCCTCGCCGAGAATGTCCACCGGCGCCCGTCCGTCCTGGCCGAAGAAGCCGTGCGAATGTTCGGCAAATCGATTCCGCGGCTCGCCGGCATCGATCACCAGCACCTTGCGCCGCCCGCGCGCCGCATACATGGCGGCGGACAGGCCGGCAAAGCTGCCGCCGACGACGATCACATCATACTGCATGGCTGGATACTCCAATGAGGTCATAACGGCGGCGGAAATCGGCCGCCAGGTCGGCCAGCGTGATATGGCTGAGCCGCTCAGTGAGCAGCCTTTCCGCGTCCAGGCGAAAGTCGTCGAGCACGGCGATCACCGCCTGCTCGACAAGGCATCCGGGACTTTCCGGCTCGGTGCTGAACGGCAACAGCGTTTCGCCGAGCGCGCCGCTGATCTCGGCCAGCGAGATCTTGTCCGGCGCGCGGCCGAGTTGCCAGCCGCCGCCATGGCCGCGCGACGAGGTGACGATGCCGGCCTCCCGCAGCCCGGCAATGGTGCGGCGCACCACAACCGGATTGGTGTGGATGAAGCCGGCAAGCTCTTCGGAGGTCAGCGCCCGCTCGGGAGCGTCGGCCATATGGACGAGGATATGCAGGGTCGAGGACAGTCGGCTGTTGCGTTTCATGTAACTTAGTTAGTTACGAATCGGAAGGTGGTCAAGTTTCGGAGCTTGCCCCACTTCCCAACGCCACGTTGGCCGGTGTTTAGTCCGGCCATGGCTTTCACCATCCGCCAATTGCAGTTCTTCGTCGCCGTCGCCGAGCAGGGCACCGTCTCGGGCGCCGCGCAGAACCTGTCGATTTCCCAGTCCTCGGTCACCGAGGCGATCAAGGAACTGGAGAGCGATCTCGGCGTCGAGCTCTTCGAGCGCCATCCACGTGGCCTCAACATCACCCACAAGGGCCACCAGTTCCTGCGCCACGCGACCAAGATCCTGGCCGACGTTTCCGACGCGCGCCGCTCTTTCTCCAGCGAGCAGGCCGCCGCTGGCGGCCGTCTGCAGCTCGGCGTCACCTCGCTGGTCGCCGGCTATGTGCTGTCCGACCTGCTCGCCCGCTACCGGCGCGCCTATCCCGGCGTCGAGGTCTCCGCAATCGAGGACAATGGCGATTATCTCGAGCACCTTTTGGTCGGCGGCAAGCTCGACATCGCCGTCATGGTGACGTCAAACCTGCGCGACCGCACGGCGCTGCAGTCGGAAATCCTGGAAGTCTCGGCCTACAGGCTGTGGATTCCGCTCAGCCACAGGCTCGCCAGCGCCGACATCATCGGGGTCAATGACATCGTCTCCGAGCCGCTGATCATGCTCACGGTCGACGAAATCGAGGAGAACACCGGCAAGCTGCTGTCGGCGATCGGCGCCAGGCCGCATGTCGCCTTCCGCACCCGCTCGGTCGAGGCAGTGCGCAGCCTGGTCGCCACCGGCGCCGGCGTGGCGCTGCTGCCCGACCTCGTCTACAGGCCCTGGTCGCTGGAAGGCGACCGCATCGAATCGCGCGACGTTTCCGGCTCGCTGCCGGTGGTCCAGGTCGGCACGGTGTGGCGTCGCGGCTCCGCCCTGCCGCAGGCGGCTCGCGATTTCATCGGCCTCGCGCAGTCGCAGCGCATGGTGCGCCAACGGCCGTGATCACGCAATTCCAGGAAAAGTGTGAAGCGGTTGGGTTCGGCGACTTCGCCGTAGCCTTCCGTCCGGAATTGCGTCAAACAAAGTATCGGTAAAACCGATATCGGCTTTCTGATAAATGAATTTGCGAAACCGGATTTTTCACCGCACTTTCGCTCAGGGAACAAAGCCGCGCCCCGAGAGCGCGGCCCCTAGCAATGGGAGATCGACGATGAATGCATTCCTGAAGTCGTGCACGGCGCTGACTGTCGCGCTGACTTTTTCCGGTCAGGCCATGGCCCAGGTCAAGGAGCTCGGCAAGGGCGAGGGCGAGGTCAACATCGTTGCCTGGCCCGGCTATATCGAGCGCGGCGAGACCGACAAGAATTACGACTGGGTGACGGCTTTCGAGAAGGAAAGCGGCTGCAAGGTCAACGTCAAGACCGCCAACACCTCGGACGAAATGGTCTCCCTGATGAACGAGGGCGGCTTCGACCTGGTCACCGCTTCGGGCGATGCATCGCTGCGCCTCGTTGCCGGCAAGCGCGTGCAGCCGATCAACACCGATCTCATCCCGAGCTGGAAGACCGTCGACAACCGCCTGAAGGACGCGCCCTGGTTCACCGTCGACAAGGTCCATTACGGCGTTCCCTACCAGTGGGGTCCGAACATCCTGATGTACAACACCGAAGTCTTCAAGGAAGCGCCCAAGAGCTGGAACGTCGTCTTTGAGGAAATGAAGCTGCCCGACGGCAAGTCGAACAAAGGCCGCGTCCAGGCCTATGACGGCCCGATCCACATCGCCGATGCCGCCAACTATCTGATGTTCCACAAGCCGGAGCTCGGCATCAAGGATCCCTACGAGTTGAACGAAGACCAGTACAAGGCGGCGCTCGAACTCTTGCGCACGCAGCGCACGCTGGTCGGCCGCTACTGGCACGATGCCGCGATCCAGGTCGACGACTTCCAGAACGAGGGCGTGGTCGCTTCCGGCTCCTGGCCCTATCAGGTCAATACGCTGGTCGCCGCCAAGAAGCCGGTCGCCTCGACCGTGCCGGAAGAGGGCGTCACCGGCTGGGCCGACACCACCATGATGGAAGCCGACGCTGCCCATCCGAACTGCGCCTATATGTGGCTCGAGCATTCGCTGTCGCCGAAGGTCCAAGGCGACGTTTCGGCATGGTTCGGCTCGCTCCCGGTCGTGCCCGCCGCCTGCAAGGGCAACGAGCTTTTGACCGACGAGGGCTGCAAGACCAACGGCTACGACAATTTCGACAAGATCAAGTTCTGGAAGACGCCGGTGTCGAAATGCGCCAGCCAGAACGACCAGTGCGTGCCCTATTACCGCTGGGTGTCTGACTATATCGGCGTCATCGGCGGCCGGTGAGCTCCCTTACCCTCCTCCTTGTGGGGAGGGTCGACGCGTAGCGTCGGGGTTGGGGGTCAGCATGGACATTGGCGCCAACCACCCCCACCCGCGGCTTCGCCGCGACCTCCCCATCGAGGGGAAGCAGGGCGCCGTGCGAACTCGCCTTCGTTTAACCGGCAACTGAACTGACTGGGCCCATGACCTCTGCCGTTTCCTTCAAACAAGTCTCGCGCCATTTCGGCAGCGTGCGCGCCGTCGACGCTGTCGATCTCGACATCGTGCCCGGCGAGTTCTTCGCCATGCTGGGTCCGTCCGGTTCCGGTAAGACGACCTGCCTCAGGCTGATCGCCGGCTTCGAGCAGCCGACGACAGGCTCGATCTCCATCTTCGGCGAGCGCGCCGAAGGCGTTCCGCCCTATCGCCGCAACGTCAACACCGTCTTCCAGGACTATGCGCTGTTTCCGCATTTGAACGTGCTCGACAACGTCGCCTACGGCCTGATGGTCAAGGGTGTCGGAAAGGCCGAGCGGCTCAAGGCAGCTGAGGAAGCGCTTTCGCTGGTGCGCCTGCCGGGCTACGGCGCGCGCCGTCCCGGCCAGCTCTCCGGCGGCCAGCGCCAGCGCGTGGCGCTCGCCCGAGCGCTGGTCAACCAGCCCAAGGTGCTTTTGCTCGACGAGCCGCTCGGCGCGCTCGACCTCAAGCTGCGCGAGAACATGCAAGAGGAGTTGAAGTCGCTGCAGAAAGTGCTCGGCATCACCTTTGTCTTCGTCACCCACGACCAGGGCGAGGCGCTGTCCATGGCCGATCGTATCGCCGTCTTCAACGACGGCAAGATCATGCAGGTCGGCACGCCGGAGGATATCTACCAGCGGCCGAACACGCGCTTCGTCGCCGATTTCGTCGGCTCGTCGAATGTGCTGCCGCCGGATTTCGTCCAGCGCTATTCCGGCCAGCACCGCTGGGGCAGCCTGCGCCCGGAGTCGATCCGCATTTCAAGCGCGGCAAGCGGCGACGGTGTCGCCGCCCGCCTGGTCGGGACCAATTATCTCGGCGCCACGACGAGGCTGGCGCTCGATGCCGACGGGTTGAGGCTGCATGCGGTGGTGCCGGCGGGAATGGCGCTGCCGGCCGAGGGCGAGGCGGTGATGCTGACCTTCAACCGCGACAGCCTGCATCTGATGGACGAGCCGGCATGAGGAAGGTTTGCGCGAGGCGCCCCCCTCTGGCCTGCCGGCCATCTCCCCCTCTAGGGGGGAGATCAGCAGTTTCTCGGCCTCGCCAATCCTGTCACGTTGGCAATTGGCGAAAGCGGCCGCGACATCCAATCTCCCCCCTTGCGGGGGAGATGTCCGGCAGGACAAAGAGGGGGGCGAAGGATCGCGGCCTCTCCCCTGATTCCGTTCAACACGCGGCGGCGCCATGACCATCGCCGCTGTTCAATCCAACCCCACACCCGCCATCCTGCCAGGCAGCGGCGGCATGCGCGGCGCGTTCTCCGACCTCTTCTGGCGCCGCCCAAAACTCCTGCTGCTGCTCATGTTGCTGCCGCCGCTTCTCTGGCTGGGCATCGTCTATATCGGCTCGCTCTTTGCGCTGCTCCTGCAGAGCTTCTTCTCGATCGACGAGTTTTCCGGCCTCATCAACCGCGAGTTCACGCTGAAGACCTATGGCGACCTGTTCCAAGCCGCCAATCTCGACATCATCCTGCGCACGGTGACGATGGCGGCGCTGGTCACGCTTGCTTCGGCGATCATTGCTTTCCCGATCGCCTATTATGCTGCGCGCTATGCGCGCGGCCGCTGGAAGGCGCTGTTCTATCTCGGCGTCATGCTGCCGCTGTGGTCGAGCTACCTGGTCAAGATCTACGCCTGGAAGCTGATCCTGGCCAAGGAAGGCATCCTCACCTGGCTGCTCGCCAAGCTGAACCTTCTGTGGCTGCTCGAGGCCTGGCTGTCGCTCCCCGTTGTCGGCGGCAATTCGCTGTCGGTCTCCTTCACCGGCACCTTCATCGTCTTCGTCTATGTCTGGCTGCCCTTCATGATCCTGCCCGTTCAGGCCGCGCTCGAGCGCGTGCCCGGCAATCTGGTCGAGGCTTCGTCCGATCTCGGCGCCTCGCCGGGACAGACCTTCCGCAACGTGCTGTTCCCGCTGGCGCTGCCAGGCATCGTCGCCGGGTCGATCTTCACCTTCTCGCTGACGCTCGGCGACTACATCATCCCGCAGATCATCGGCACCTCGCGGCTGTTCATCGGCCAGGCCGTCTATTCGCAGCAGGGCACCGCCGGCAACATCCCTTTGGCCGCCGCTTTCACCGTGGTGCCCATCGTCATCATGGGCTTCTATCTCTGGGGCGCCAAGCGCATGGGGGCTTTCGATGCGCTCTGACCGTGGTCAATCCGCTCCGCTCGGCCTGAAGATCGCCGCCGCCTGCGGCCTGCTCTTCCTGCATTTGCCGATCCTGCTGATCTTCGTCTACGCCTTCACGACGGAAGAGAAGAGTTTCGTCTGGCCCCCGCCGGGGCTCACCACGCAATGGTTCGCCGTCACCTGGAGCCGGCCGGATGTCTGGGAGGCGCTGTCGCTGTCGGTCCGCGTCGCCGCCATCTCCACGGCGATCGCGCTGGTGCTCGGCACGCTCTGCGCCGCGGCCGTCTCGCAGACGCGCTTCTTCGGCCGCGAGGCCATCTCTTTGCTGGTCATCCTGCCGATCGCGCTGCCCGGCATCATCACCGGCATCGCGCTGCGCTCGGCCTTCGCGCTCGCCGACATCCCGTTCTCGTTCTGGACGATCGTGCTCGGCCACGCAACCTTCTGCGTGGTCGTCGTCTACAACAACGCCGTCGCCCGCTTCCGCCGCACGTCGGGCTCGATGATCGAGGCCTCGATGGACCTCGGCGCCGACGGTTTTCAGACCTTCCGGCATGTCGTGTTGCCGAACATCGCAACCGCGCTGCTTGCCGGCGGCATGCTCGCTTTCGCGCTGTCCTTCGACGAGGTCATCGTCACCACCTTCACCGCCGGCCAGCAGCAGACCGTGCCGATCTGGATGCTGGAAGAGCTGATCCGCCCGCGCCAGCGCCCGGTCACCAATGTCGTGGCCATGGTCGTCGTACTGGTGACGCTGCTGCCGATCCTCTTTGCCTATTACCTGACCCGCGACGGCGATCAGATTGCGGGCAGTGGAAAATGAAAAACAGCGAATAGGGAGTAGCGAATAGCAAATAGCGAATAGGGAAATCGATGGCCAAACCCTACTCGCTATTCGCTACTCCCTATTCGCTCCTGTTAAGGGAGAAATCCAATGAACACCCAAATGCTGATCGGCTCGAAATTCGAGAAAGGCACCGAGGCCGAGGAGCCGATCCTCAATCCGAAAACCGGGGCGACGATCCTCAACCTGCCGGAGGCGAGCCCCGCGCAGATCGAGGCTGCCGTTAGTGCCGCCGAACGAGCGTTCGTCGGTTGGTCGCGCACCACGCCGGCGCAGCGCTCCGGCTACATGCTCAAGATTGCCGACCGCATCGAGGCCGAAGCGAAGGAGTTCGCCGCGCTCGAGGCGCTGAACTGCGGCAAGCCGATCAATGCCGTGCTCAATGACGAGATTCCGGCGATCGTCGACTGCTACCGGTTCTTCGCCGGCGCGGTGCGCTCGATGCCGGGCCAGGTGGCCGGCGAGTATATTCCGGGCCACACCTCGATGGTGCGGCGCGACCCGATCGGCATCGTCGCTTCCATCGCGCCCTGGAATTATCCACTGATGATGATGGCCTGGAAGCTGGCCCCGGCGATCGGCGGCGGCAACACGGTGGTCTTCAAGCCGTCGGAGCAGACCCCGCTGACGGCGCTGAAACTCGCGAGGATCCTTTCCGAGATCCTGCCCGAGGGCGTTGTCAATGTGGTGCTCGGCCGCGGCGACAGCGTCGGCAACACGCTGATCAACCACCCCAAGGTCAACATGATCTCCATCACCGGCGACGTCGCCACCGGCAAGAAGGTGCTGCAGGCAGCTGCCAAGTCGGTCAAGCGCACGCATCTGGAGCTCGGCGGCAAGGCGCCTGTCATCGTCTTCGACGACGCCGACCTCGGCGCCGTGGTCAACGGTCTGCGCGCCTTCGGCTACTACAATGCCGGCCAGGACTGCACGGCCGCCTGCCGCATCTATGCCGGCAAGAAGATCTACGACAAGCTCGTCGCCGACCTCTCCTCCGCGGTCTCGACCATCAAGTACAACCAGCCGGACGATACGGACAATGAGATCGGGCCGCTGATCTCGCGTCGCCAGCGCGACCGCGTGTCGAGCTTCGTCGAGCGCGCTTCGGAACTGAAGCACATCGAGATCACCACCGGCGGCAAGCCGGGCGAGGGCTCCGGCTTCTATTACCAGCCGACGGTCGTCGCCGGCGCGCTGCAGGAGGACGAGATCGTGCGCCGCGAGGTGTTCGGTCCGGTCGTTTCGGTCACCCGCTTCGCGGATGTCGACGAAGCGGTGAGCTGGGCGAACGACAGCGACTACGGCCTTGCCTCGTCGGTATGGACCAAGGACGTCTCGCGCGCCATGGCGACCGCCGCCCGCCTGCAATATGGCTGCACCTGGATCAACACCCACTTCATGCTGACCAACGAGATGCCGCATGGCGGCCTGAAGCAATCCGGCTACGGCAAGGACATGTCGCTCTACGCACTGGAGGATTACACCGCCGTGCGGCATGTGATGGTGGCGCATGGGTAGCGCAGTTTCCCTTCTCCCCCTGTGGGAGAAGGTGGATCGGCGCGCAGCGCCGAGACGGATGAGGGGTGTTCCAGCTTGGCGCCAAGTCACCCCTCACCCGGATTGCGAAGAGCAATTCGGAGGCAATCCCTGTGTCGGCAGAGGCAGCGTAAAAACTAAGCAGCCGTCCTGCCCATCTCCGATGTCGCGGGCTTGATGTTCTGGTTGACCCGGAAGACGTTGAGGGGGTCATAGGTGCGTTTCACCTGGCTCAGCCGCTCGTAGTTTGCGCCATAGCTCGCCCGCACGCGCGCCTCCCCTTCATCTTCCATCATGAAATTCACGTAGCCGCCTTCGCCGTTGTGGGGGTGGATGCTCGCCCAGTAGTCCTTGGCCCACTTGGTGAGGTCGGCGGCCTTGCCCGGATCGGGATCGATGGCAGCGATGACCATCGACCAGCTTGCATCGCGCGCGTTCCAGGCGGTTTCATCCTTGCCGACGCGGCGCACGGCGCCGTCGATCGGGTAGAGATGCATGAGCGACAATTCGCTCGGCGCCTGGGCGGCCTGCGCGATATGGGTCGCGATGGCTTCGTCGGGGAGCGACTTGACGAAATCGCCCTTCCAATACCATTGCAGGCCCTTCGGAAGCAGCGGATCGAACAGCGCCTGCAACGCCGGGTACGGCATTACGCCCATCCAGTTGAAGATCGGCGGCGGCAAGGTGTCCAGCAGCGGCGCCATGGCCTTGCGCCCATCTTCCTCCGTGCCGTTGTAGCACGAGATGATTGCGCAGGCGCGCTTGCCCCAATACTCGCGCGGGAAGGGATCGGTCGAGGGAACGGACTTCAGGCCGACAAAGGCGCCAAGATCTTCCGGCGCCTCCGGCAGGTAGTCGCGATAGGTCTGCATGACGG
The DNA here is from genome assembly GCF_020165035.1 of Mesorhizobium sp. CA6. Taxonomy (NCBI): domain Bacteria; kingdom Pseudomonadati; phylum Pseudomonadota; class Alphaproteobacteria; order Hyphomicrobiales; family Phyllobacteriaceae; genus Mesorhizobium; species Mesorhizobium sp. CA6. The sequence goes on from NZ_JAIUHI010000016.1 coordinate 22,619, forward strand.
CCAGGGCATCCTTGGCCTCCCAGAACACCGGGCCGCCGAAGATCATGTTCACAGGATGGGCCTGGAACAGGAAGCTCGTCACGACGCCGAAATTCCCGCCGCCGCCCCGCAGCGCCCAGAACAGGTCGGGGTTCTCCGCTTTGCTGGCAGTCACCACGCTGCCGTCGGCCAGCACCAGATCGGCTTCGACCAGATTGTCGATGGTGAGACCGTATCTGCGCGTGAGATAGCCCGTCCCGCCGCCGAGGGTTAGACCGGCAACGCCCGTGGTCGAGACGATCCCGGATGGGACAGCCAGCCCGAAAGGATGGGTGGCATGGTCCACGTCACCCGACGTGCAGCCGGGGCCGACCCTGACGGTGCGCGTTTTCGGATCGACATGGACCCCTTTCATCGTCGACAGGTCGATAACGAGCCCGTTGTCGCAAATCCCCAGCCCGGCGCCGTTGTGCCCACCGCCGCGCACGGCGATCAGCAGGTCGTTGTCGCGCGCATATTTTATAGCGGTGATCACGTCGGCGACATCGGCGCAACGCGCAATCAGCAGCGGGCGCTTTTCGATCATGCCGTTATAGACCCTGCGGGCCTCGTCATACCCGGCATCGTCACGCAGGATCACCTCCCCGCGCAGGCTTTCACGCAGTTTCGCATGGGTTTCGTCGGTCATAGGTTTGCTCCCTTGATTGCGCCCATCGCCATGCGGCGTCGGCGCGACGCATTTGTTGCTTCTTTATGCCGCCTCGACGGGCGGGTGCGTTGGATGGTGCAAGAAGTGCACATTGCACCAATTCGGTGCGCGCCGCTTCGCCCGAAAGGACCAGCGGGGTATGGCCCAGGAGAGCCATGAACAAGGCAGCCATGGCCGCCGGGACTGCCCAGATGCTCGGTTCCTGGCCTTGTCAATCTGATGATGACGAGCGGCCGCTCGCATTGCAGCCGCTCGCGCCTTCGTGCTCGCCGGCGGCCTCTCAGCCCCGGATCTTCGGTGCCGCTACTCCACGATCCGGAAGATCGTCCATTTGCTGGTGCCCGACACTACATAGGGCTCCAGCTCCTTGCCCCATTTGGCATGCGCGTCGATCTTGGCGATCTTGGCGAAGAATTCCTCCAACTGGGCCAGGCTTTCGACCTGGTGGTGCGCCTCGATCGTCGCTTCGCGTGCGCCCACGGAACCGGTCATGAGCTGGAACTTCATGTCGGCGAGCCCGACCTGCGAGCCGATCTCGCGCTCCCATTTGCGCATCAGCTCGAGCGCGGTCTGCTTGTGACCGAACTTGGCGTCGATCTGCCATCTGGCACTGAACATTTTGGTTCTCCTCCCTGATTTGCGGTTGAGCTCGCTGTTAACTATTCGTCCCAGGCCTGCACGACGGTCTGCCGCGCGATGCGGCCGTTCTTCAGCTCCAGCATCGTCGCGCAGAACACCTTCGTGCCGTCCGGGTAGGCGCAGGCCTGGGTGAAGGCGAGGCTGTCGCCCTCGGCGATCGTGGTGTCGACCTTGTGGGTCATCGCCCGGCTGCAGATATCATCCCAGAAGGTGCTGATCGCCGCCCGGCCGCGGATCTCGCGCGGCTTGCTCGGCGGATTGTTGCGGTCGATCACCCGCACCAGCGCGTCGTCATTGTAGAAGCTCGACAAGAGCTTGCCGTCACGGCCCTCGATCGCCTTCTTGATCGCCGCGCCGTCCACTGTCTGTGTCTTGGTTAGCATGTCATCCTCCATGTGCCCGTCTTCTCGATCGGGCTGTTGACGAGGGAAGGACTGCCCGGCGATCATTGTCGGGCAGGGATTTCGTTCACTGCGACTTGGCCTTGACGGCCGCGAACACGTCGTCTGTCTGTTTCTTGAAGGTCGCCAGGTCGACCTGGCTGCCATTGAGCATCGTCGACCAGTGGCGCACGATCGCCGCCATGGCCACCGCCTCCTTGATTTCCTCGTCGCTCGCGCCGTTGAGCTTGGCGGCCTCGGTGTGGAAATAGATGCAGTACTGGCAGGGAATCTGCGCGGCGACCGCAAGGCCCAGCAGCTCCTTGGTCTTGCCGTCGAGCGCGGTCTTGGGGTTGAGCTGCACGCCCTTGATCTCGGCCCAGGCGCCGGCGACCGCGACGTCGGGCAAGGTCTTGAACATGTCAGGCACCGAGCCGAGGGTGGCCTGGATGTCCTTGTAGGCGGCGCTGGCCGCGTCTTCAGCATGCGCAGGGGTGATGGCCAGCAATGCGCCCGCGGCGAATGCCAGCAATCCGATCTTGCGATTGAGCTTCAGCATTTCATCCTCCATTTCGCAGCGCCCTTTCGGCGACATCGCCCGGCCTGCCTGGGGTGAATTGGTATCGCTTGTGGCAGCCCCGGCGCTTCCCCCGAAAGCGCCATGGCTCTCATGGCCCGTCCGGGCCAGTGTGCCTCGCCGAAAATGCCGCCGCCGCCGCCCGCGACGGCAGGTCGAGCTTCAACAGAATGTTGGCGACGTGCCGCTTGACCGTGTGCTCGCTGAGGCTGAGCTCGGCGGCGATCGCCGCATTGCTCTTGCCATCGGCGATCAGGTTCACCACCTCGCTCTCGCGCGCCGTCAGCGCCGGCGGCTCGGCCGGCCTTGCCCTGGGCCGGCAGGCGGGCTCCAGATGCTGCTCCGACGTCGCCAAAACCGCCGGCATGGGCTCATCCAGCTCGTCGAGGCTGACGCGGCCGGCATCGACGAAATGCAGGCCGGAGCCTGTTGCGAGATCGGCGACCAGCCGCGAGGCGAGGATGTCGCCGCGTCCGGCATGCGTGGCGAGCTGCATCGTCACCCGCGCCGTCAGCCCGACCGGCTGGCCGCGCATTTCGATCTCGCCGACATGCACGCCTTGCGCGCTCGCCACGCCGATCTGCTGCGCCGCCTCGCGCAATGCCGCGGCGCAGCGCACGGCGCGCGCCGGCCCATCGAAGCGCGACATCATCAATTCGCCATGCGTGCCGGCCGTGCGGCCGCCATGGCGGCCGACAAGAAGCCGCCAGGTTTCCTGGAAGCGCTGGCTGCGCTCGCTCCACATGCGATCGCCGAGCCTGGCCGTGTCGTAGATACGCGTCACCAGCAGCGCCGCCAGCACGCGCTCGGTATCGGCCACCGCGGGCTCACCGGTGAGGCATTCCTCGATCAGATCGGCAACGCGATCGACATCGCCGGTCCAGATCGGATGATCGCGCCCGGCTATCTCGACCAGCCGGGCATGCGGGATCTTCTTCGCCAGGAAGCGGCTGGCGTCAGGGTCGACACGGACGTCGTTGCGGCGATGGATGAGCAGCGTCGGCGCGCTGATCATCGCCAGGATGCCGCGCACGTCGATGTCGGCGTTCATGCGGGCAAGCGCCGCCGCGGCCGTCGGGCTGGCAGAAAGCCGCTCGAACCGGGCCCACCACTGGGCGAAATGCGCATCGTCGACCCGGCCAGGCGCGAAATTGGGCAAGGTGGCGCCGGTGCCCCACGACGTCTCCGCCGTCTCGATGAAGGCCTCCAGCCGCTCCGGCGGCATCACCCATTTGTAGAAATGCGCATAGCCGCCATAAAGCACCAGCGCGCGCGTCCGCTCCGGATAGGTGGCGGCGAACAGCATCGCCATCGGCGCGCCTTCCGAGGCGCCGAGGATCGCCGCCCGACCGCTGCCGGCGGCGTCCATCACCGCGCGCACGTCGTCCATGCGGGTCTCCAGGCTCGGCAGATGACGGGTATCGACACGGTCGGAGAGTCCGGTGCCGCGCTTGTCGAACAGGATGAGCCGCGAGAAAGCCGAAAGCCGCTTCAACAGGCGGCTGTAGCCTTCGTCTTCCCAGTGCAGGTCGAGATTGGAGATGAAGCCGGGCACGAACACAAGATCGAACGCGCCTTGGCCGACCACCTGATAGGCGATCCGCACGTCCCCGCTGCGGGCATATCGCGTCTCGATCGGCCTCACGAGTTCTTCCGCCCGGCCCGACGATTTTCCGATCGTCAAACATAGCAGAGCCGCGCCGATAGCGGCAGCTTAAATTTTAGCAGAAAGAAATATAAGACCGCCCGGTCGCTACGCTATTTTTGCGAAGCGGCGACATCTGCCGGGAACGCCGTAAGACCAAGCTTCATGTCGGCCTCCGCGGGACTGATCGGCCGCTTGATCTTGGCCGAGGCAGCGACCACGAGCTCGTCGAAATTCTCGGTACCGGCGTCGAGCATCTCGAAGAACTGGCGCCGCATCCGCGGCTCCCAGAACTTGTTGATGTGCTCGGCAACGCCGGCAATGCCTTCCTCGCGCGGTTTCGAATGGAAGAAGGCGGCGATCTGGTTGGCCATGCGCACCAGCTTCTCCCTGGTGCTGGCGATGTGGTCTTCGTCATGCGACATGCTTGGCAACTCCGGAAGCCACCCGTTCAGGGTGGGTGAAAATATCGAAATCGTCGCCGCGAACCAGCGCCACCAGCGTCATGCCGGCAGCCTCGGCCGTGCGAATGGCAAGCGCGGTCGGCGCCGAAACCGCCATGATGATCGCGGCGCCGATGGCGGCCGACTTCTGCACCATCTCCACCGACACGCGCGAGGTCACCACGACGGCGCCCGAAGCGCCGTCGATGCCGGCCCTGGCCAGCGCGCCGGCCAGCTTGTCCAGCGCGTTGTGGCGGCCGACATCCTCCCGCGCCATGACGATGCCCTTGCCGGGAACGTAGAAACCGGCGGCATGCACTGCGCCGGTGTCTTTGTGCAGCGGCTGCTGCTTCGACAGCAGGCGGACGGCGCTTGTTATATCTTCAGATTGAAGCGTAAGTCGCGATGCACCAACGGCGTCGACCGAGCGCATCGCCTCCTCGATGGATTCGATGCCGCACAAGCCGCAGCCGACCGGTCCGGCCAGCCTGCGCCGCCGTGCCTGGAAGCGCGTGTTGGCCTTGTCCTTGAGCCGTATCTGGATGTCGATGCCGGCGCCGAGATCCTCGACCTCGATCGCCTCGATCTCTGCCGGGCCGGCAATGATGCCTTCGGTCAGCGAGAAGCCGAGCGCGAAATCCTCGAAATCGGCGGGGCTCGCCATCATCACCGCATGCGTGGTGCCGGCATAGGAGAACGCCACCGGCGTCTCTTCAGGCACCATGCGGTTCGCGGCCGCGGTGCCGCCGGCGCGATGCGCGAGGCGAGAGATCTGGGAAATGGCCGGACGTTCTTTCGTCACGAGGCGCGCCTCCCTGCACCGCCCACCCTTCGCAGCAACTCGCGCATTTCCTCTCCCCCGTCGATCGGGGGAGAGGTGTCGAGCGAAGCTCGATGGAGTGAGGGTCGATCAGCCGTCAAGATTGAAGCTCTTGCCTCGACACACCTACTCCGCCGCCTGCAGCGGGGCGATGCGCCGGCTCTGCTTGGCCTGCTCGTTATAGTCCTTCTGCCAGTCGGTCGGACCGTTGGACGGCGCCACCTGCACGGCGGTGACCTTGTATTCCGGACAATTGGTTGCCCAGTCCGAGAAGTCGGTCGTGATCACGTTGGCCTGCGTGTCCGGGTGGTGGAAGGTCGTGTAGACGACACCGGGCGAGACGCGGTCGGTGATCAGCGCGCGCAGCGTGGTTTCGCCGGAGCGGCTCGCCAGCCGCACCCAGTCGCCGTCGCGGAGGCCGCGGACTTCGGCGTCGTGCGGATGGATCTCCAGCCCGTCCTCGGCATGCCACGTGACGTTTTCGGTGCGCCTTGTCTGCGCGCCGACATTGTATTGCGACAGGATACGGCCGGTGGTCAGCAGCAGCGGATAGCGCGGACCGGTCCGCTCGTCCGTCGCCACATATTCGGTGCGGATGAACTTGCCCTTGCCGCGCACGAAACCGTCGACATGCATGATCGGCGTGCCGAGCGGCGCCTTCTCGTTACATGGCCACTGCACCGAGCCAACGCGGTCGAGCAGCTCGAACGAAACACCGGCGAAGCTCGGTGTCGTCTGGGCGATCTCGTCCATGATCTGCGAGGGATGGGTATAGTTCCAGTCGAGCCCGATGGCGCGGGCAAGCTCCTGCGTCGCTTCCCAGTCGGCATAGCGCGCCTTCGGCTCAATGACCTTGCGCACCATGTTGATGCGGCGCTCGGCATTGGTGAAGGTGCCGTCCTTCTCGAGGAAGGTCGAGCCCGGCAGGAAGACATGCGCGTAGTTCGCCGTCTCGTTGAGGAAGAGGTCGTGCACGACCACGCATTCCATCGCGGCGAGGCCGCCGGCGACATGCTTGGTGTCCGGATCGGACTGCAGGATGTCCTCGCCCTGGATGTAGATGCCCTTGAACGAACCGTCGACGGCGGCGTCCAGCATGTTGGGGATGCGCAGGCCCGGCTCGTCGTCCAGCTTCACGCCCCATAGGCTCTCATAGATGTCGCGCACCGCTTCGCCCGAGATGTGGCGGTAGCCCGGCAATTCATGCGGGAACGAGCCCATGTCGCAGGAGCCCTGCACGTTGTTTTGGCCGCGCAGCGGGTTCACACCGACGCCCGGACGGCCGATATTGCCCGTGGCCATGGCGAGGTTGGCGATGGCGATCACCGTGGTGGAGCCCTGGCTGTGCTCCGTCACGCCGAGGCCGTAGTAGATCGCGCCATTGCCGCCCTTGGCATACATGCGCGCGGCACCCCGGATCAGTTCCGGATCGACGCCCGAGAGCTTGCCGACCACCTCAGGGCTGTTCTCCGGCAGGGTGACGAAGGACGCCCAGTCCTGGAACTCGGCCCAGTCGCAGCGCTCGCGGATGAACGCCTCGTCGAACAGGCCTTCGGTGACGATGACATGTGCCAACGCCGTCAGCACCGCCACGTTGGTGCCAGGCTTCAAGGGCAGGTGGTAGTCGGCTTCGATATGCGCCGACTTGACCATCTCGGTGCGGCGCGGATCGAGCACGATCAGCTTGGCGCCCTGGCGCAGCCGCTTCTTCAGCCGCGATGCGAAGACGGGATGGGCCGAAGCCGGATTGGCGCCGATGATGACTGCGACATCGGTGAACTCGACCGAATCGAAATCCTGCGTGCCGGCCGAGGTGCCGTAGGTCTGGCCGAGCCCGTAGCCGGTCGGCGAGTGGCAGACGCGCGCGCAGGTGTCGACATTGTTGTTGCGGAAGCCCTGCCGTACCAGCTTCTGGACGAGATAGGTCTCCTCATTCGTGCAGCGCGAGGACGTGATGCCGCCGATCGCCGTGCGTCCATACTGGTACTGGATGCGGCGGAATTCCTTCGCCGTATGGGCGATCGCCTCTTCCCAGGTCACTTCGCGCCACGGATCGGAGATCTTCTCGCGGATCATCGGCGACAGGATGCGGTCCTCGTGGGTGGCGTAGCCATAGGCGAAACGGCCCTTGACGCAGCTATGGCCGTGGTTGGCCTTGCCGTCCTTGTAGGGCATCATGCGGATGACCTCGTCATCCTTGACCTCGGCCTTGAACGAGCAGCCGACGCCGCAATAGGCGCAGGTGGTGACGGCCGAGCGCTCCGGCATGCCCTTCTCGAGCACGGTCTTCTCGCGCAGCGCGTCGGTCGGGCAGGCCTGCACGCAGGCGCCGCAGGACACGCATTCCGACGCGATGAAGTCCTCATGCATGCCGGCGACCATGCGCGATTCGAAGCCGCGGCCCTCGATGGTCAGCGCGAAGGTGCCCTGCACCTCCTCGCAGGCGCGCACGCAGCGCGAGCAGACGATGCACTGTGCCGGATCATAGGTGAAATAAGGATTGGATTCGTCGCGGGCGATGTAGTCGACCGCCAGCGAGCCATGGCCGGGCGCGACGCCGCCTTCTTGCTTGACGTGGTTGCGGCCCTCGACGCCGTAGCGGTTCTCGGTGAGGCCGACCGACTTCGCCACCGCGTCGAACTCGCTGGCGCCGGTTCCGGCCTTTTCGTTCCAGCCCATCGGGTGGTCGGAGACATAGAGTTCCATGACGCCGCGGCGGATGGCGTCGAGCCGGTCGGACTGCGTGCGCACCACCATGCCTTCGCCGACTGGCGTCGTGCAGGAAGCCGGCGTGCCGCCGCGCCCTTCGATCTCGACCAGGCAGACGCGGCAGGAACCGAAAGAGTCCAGCATGTCGGTGGCGCAGAGCTTCGGGATCTCGACGCCGCCTTCCATGGCCGCGCGCATGATCGAGGTGCCTTCCGGCACGGTGATGCTTTGCCCGTCGACTGTCAGGGTCACCTGCTTCGTAGCTTTCGACTCCGGCGTGCCGTAGTCGATCTCTTCGATGAGTGTCGGGAAGTCGGCCTTGATGTTCATCTGCCAGCTCCTATTCAGCAGCCACGCGTGCCGGCGCGGGCTTGAAATCCTCGGGGAAATGCGTGATCGAGCTCATCACCGGGTAGGGCGTGAAGCCGCCCAGGGCGCAAAGCGATCCGAACTTCATCGTGTTGCAGAGGTCGGTGACCAGCGCGAGGTTCTTCTCCGCCTCGATGCCGGCGGCGACCTTGTCCAGAACCTCCACGCCGCGCGTCGAGCCGATACGGCAGGGCGTGCACTTGCCGCAGCTTTCGATGGCGCAGAACTCCATGGCGAAGCGCGCCTGCTTCAGCATGTCGGCGGTGTCGTCGAACACGGTGATGCCGGCATGGCCGATCAGCCCGTCGCGCTTGGCGAATTCCTCGTAGTCGAACGGCGTGTCGAACAAAGCGCGCGGGAAATAGGCGCCGAGCGGACCGCCGACCTGCACCGCCTTCACCGGACGCCCAGTGGACGTGCCGCCGCCGATGTCGTCGACGATCTCGCCCAGCGTCAGGCCGAAAGCCGTCTCGAACAGGCCGCCATGTTTGACGTTGCCGGCGATCTGGATCGGGATCGTGCCGCGCGAGCGGCCCATGCCGAAATCCTTGTAGTAGGCAGCGCCCTTGTCCATGATGACAGGCACCGAGGCCAGGCTGATCACGTTGTTGATCACCGTCGGCTTGCCGAACAAGCCTTGGATCGCGGGCAGCGGCGGCTTTGCGCGCACCACGCCGCGCTTGCCCTCGAGGCTGTTGAGCAACGAGGTTTCCTCGCCGCAGACATAGGCGCCGGCGCCGACGCGGATTTCCATGTCGAAGGCGTTGGGTGAGCCCAGCACGTTGACGCCCAGCACGCCCGCCCTGCGGGCGATAGCGACGGCCTTGTTCATCGTCGCCACTGCATGCGGATATTCCGAGCGGATATAGACGAAGCCCTTGGTCGCGCCGGTGGCGATGCCGGCGATCGCCATGCCCTCGATCAGCACGAAGGGATCGCCTTCCATGATCATGCGGTCGGCGAAAGTGGCGCTGTCGCCTTCGTCGGCGTTGCAGACGATGTATTTCTGCTCGCCCGCCGTATCCAGCACCGTCTTCCACTTGATGCCGGTCGGGAAGCCGGCGCCGCCGCGGCCGCGCAGGCCGGATTCGGTCACCTGTTTCACGATGTCCGCGGGCGCCATCGCCACTGCATTCTGCAGGCCGTTCAGGCCGCCATGCGATTTGTAGCTGTCGAGTGACAGCGGATCGATGATGCCGCAGCGCGCGAAGGTCAGCCGCGTCTGCTTGGCGAAGAAGGGGATCTTGTCGGGGGAGCCCAGCCAGCGCTTGTGATGGCCGCCCTTGAGGAAGCCGCTGTCGAACAGGCTCTTGACGTCGGACGGCTTGACCGGCCCGTAGGCGACGCGGCCCTCAGCCGTCGCCACCTCGACCATCGGCTCCAGGAAATAGGCGCCGCGCGAGCCGTTGCGCACGATCTTGGCTTCGACGCCGCGCTCCTTGAGCTCCTTCTCGATCGCTTTGGCGACCTTTTCTGCACCAAGCGCCAGCGCGCCGGAATCTGCCGGGACATAGATGCGCGGGATCATGAACGTACCTCCGCGACGATCTCTTCGATCTTCTCGTCATCGAGCCGGCCGATGACTTCGCCGTCGAGCATCGCCGACGGCGAGCAGGCGCAAAGCCCGAGGCAATAGACCGGCTCCAGTGTAACCGATCCGTCGCGCGTGGTCTCGTGGAAATCGATGCCCAGCAACTGCTTGATCTTGGCCGCGACGGCGTCCGAACCCATCGACTGGCAGGCTTCGGCCTGGCAGAGCTTCAGCACGTGCCGTCCGGCGGGCTTGGCGCGGAAATCGTGATAGAAGCTGACCACGCCGTGCACCTCGGCCCGCGATAGGTTCAGCCCATCGGCGATCACCGGCAGCGCGTCTTTCGGAACATGCCCGAACTCTTCCTGTATGCTGTGCAGGATCGGCAGCAACGGGCCTTCGAGGCCTTTCATCTCGTCAATGATCGCCGCCGTGCGCGACGCGATCTCGGTACTTGCGGCCTGCATGCTCACGCAGCGCCCTCCCTGGTCGTGGCGGCCAATGTATGTCACCCCGGAATATAGAGCGGTTTCGGGGCAACGACATGCATAGGGCGCAATATCGCTAAGTCCTTACGAAATCAGAGGAAACCTCCGAAATCAATAAAGCGCTTTCGTCGCTTGATAGAAATTTTCTATCAAGATCCGGCGGCTCGCATTGTCTAACCTAGCGGTGGGCGCGGAAATCGTCCGCCAGCGCCATCGCCTCTCCCAGAAGCGCCTGCACCAGGGGCGTGTGCGGCTCGCGCGGCGCCGCCACCAGACCGACCGTGTGGCTGGCGTCCGGCTCGACGATCGGGATGGCCCGGATGGGCTCGGAAAAGCCGAACGTTTCCGCAAGGTTGAGCGGCATGATCGATGACCATTTGCCTGTGCGGATATGCGAGAACAGCACGATCATCGAATTCGATTCCAGCGTCGGCCGCACCTGCACGCCGGCTTCCGCCAGATGCTGGTCGATGATGCGCCGGTTCTGCATATCCGGCGTCAGCAGGCAGAGCGGCAGCTGGCTGATCTCGGCCCACGACACTTTGTCGCGGTCGGAATAGGGGTTCCCGACCGCGGTGATCAGCTGATAGCGCTCGTCATAGAGCGGCACGCTGGTCACGCGCCCGAGCGGCTCGTTGTCGAGATAGGTGATGCCGGCATCGACGTCGAAATTGCCGAGCAGCGACAGCACTTCGATGGATGTTCGCGACAGCACCGAGAAGGTGACGCCCGGATGCTTTTCGCGGAATGGCGTCGTCAGCCGCGCCACCATGGCGAGCGCCGTCGGGATCGCGGCGATGCGGATGCGCCCGGACAGGCCGTGGCGCGCCGCCCGCATCTCCTCGCGCATCGTGCGGGAGTCGCCGACGATGCGGCGCGCCCAGCCCAGCACCTGCGTGCCCTCCGGCGTCAGCCCCTGGAAGCGCGAGCCGCGCAGCACCAGCATGACGCCGAGCTGTTCCTCGAGCTGCTTGATGCCGGCCGATAAGGTCGGTTGGGTGACGCCGCACACTTCCGCGGCCCGGCCGAAATGCTCCTCCTTGGCGAGAGCGATGAAGAATTCCAGTTTGTCGATCATGCCGTCCGATCCGCCGCGGTTTGCCCAAGGTCGGGGAAATCGCCCTGCTTCGCAAGACGCATGCGCAATCGGCCTCGTCCACATTTTTGAGCCGGCTATCTGTTTTCCCGCGCTGCGCGTGGCGTTATGTGAGATAGGTGGAAGCAGGGAGGGACGACATGCTGGGTTGGTTTCGCAAGCTGTTGCCGCGCGAGGATCGCTTCTTCGACCTGTTCGAGCGGCATTCGCGCACCGTGGTCGGCGGCGCCGAAGCCCTTGAGCAGCTTCTCCAGGGCAAGGATATCGACCGTTGGTGCCAAAAGATCATCGATTTCGAAAACGAGGCTGACGGCATCACCGCCGAGGTCCTGCTTGCCGTCAGGCGCTCCTTCATCACGCCCTTCGACCGCGGCGACATCAAGGATCTGATCCAGTCGATGGATGACGCCATCGACATGATGCACAAGACCGTCAAGACGGTGAAACTGTTCGAAGTGAGGGAATTCGATCCGCTGATGCGGGAAATGGGCGGCGTCATCGTCCAGGCCGCCCGGTTGGTCGCCGAGGCGATCCCGCTGCTCGGCAAGGTCGGCGCCAACGCAGCGCGCCTCAACGCCATCGCCGAGGAGGTCATGCGCGTCGAGGGCCGCGCCGACGATCTGCACGAGCATGGCCTCAAGGATCTGTTCAAGCGTCACGGCCGCAGCGACGCCATGGCCTATCTGATCGGTTCGGAGATTTATGGCCAGCTGGAGAAGGTGGTCGACCGTTTCGAGGATGTCGCCAACGAGATCAGCGGCATCGTCATCGAGAACGTTTAGGCGATGGACGCCACGATCGCCTTTCCCCTGCTGGTCGGCCTCGTTGCCGTGGCGCTGTTCTTCGATTTCCTCAACGGCCTGCACGATGCCGCCAACTCGATCGCGACCATCGTCTCCACCCGGGTGCTCAGGCCGCATTACGCGGTGCTGTGGGCGGCTTTCTTCAATTTCATCGCCTTCCTGTTCTTCGGCCTGCATGTCGCCGAGACGGTGGGAAAAGGCATCATCGACGCCAGCATCGTCACGCCGGCGGTGATTTTTGCCGCACTCGTCGGCGCCATCGTCTGGAATATCGTCACCTGGGTCGCCGGCATTCCGTCGAGCAGCTCGCACGCGCTGATCGGCGGGCTGGTCGGCGCCGGGGTCGCCAAGGCAGGCCTGGGCGCCATCGTCTGGTCGGGGCTCGGCAAGACTGTCGCGGCCATCGTGCTCTCACCCGCGACGGGATTCGTGCTGGCGCTCGTCCTGATACTCATCGTCTCATGGCTGTTCGTGCGGCAGACGCCATTTGCGGTCGACAACAGCTTTCGCGTGCTGCAGTTCTTTTCCGCCTCGCTCTATTCGCTGGGACACGGCGGCAACGACGCGCAGAAGACCATGGGCATCATCGCCGTGCTGCTCTTTTCGCAAGGCGCGCTCGGCCCGACTTTCCATGTGCCGCTGTGGGTGGTGCTCACCTGCCAGTCGGCACTGGCGTTGGGCACGCTGCTCGGCGGCTGGCGCATCGTCCACACCATGGGATCGAAGATCACGCGGCTGAACCCGATGCAGGGTTTTTGCGCCGAGAGCGGGGGCGCCATTACGCTCTTCGCCGCCACCTGGCTCGGTGTCCCGGTTTCGACGACGCATACCATCACAGGCGCCATCATCGGCGTGGGTGCCGCCCGCCGCGTCTCCGCCGTGCGCTGGGGCATCGCCGGCAACATCGTCGTCGCCTGGGTGATCACCTTGCCGGCGACGGCGGCGATTTCGGCGTTGACCTATCTCGCCACAAGGCTGGCCGGATGACGGGTTCCGGCTCCGCCTGAGAGTGGGCGCTATTTGCCCACCAGGTTCAGGATGTTGCCGTCGGGATCCTTGAACCAGGCCACCTTCATGCCCGAGCCGACATGGATGTCGCCTTCAAGCGACAGGCCGGGCATATCATAGTGCTCGAAGGTGATGCCCTTCGACCGCAGCGATTTGACGATCGGCTCGATGCGGTCGCCTACCGCCCAGGTTGCGGCCGTCGCCTTGTTGGTGCCGGCGAATTGCGAGCGATAGACATTGAGGAGCGTGTCACCGCTTTTGTAGACGATCAGCTCGCCATCCATGTCGTCCACTTGGTTGAGGCCCAGCGTGCCCTCGTAGAACGCCCTTGCCTTGGCGATGTCCTTCACCGCGAGATTGGCTGTCACATTGCTGTTTTCAAGCATGACCGTCTTCCTTCCCCGGCTGTCGTGATGGCGATGGAGATAGTGCGGGCGCACCGTTTGGCTATGACCGGGCCCGAACCTGCGCCGCGGCCGTGGCCAAATCCGACACCATCCGTCGCTTTCCGGGGCACGCCGGGCGAGCCGTTGCGCCACGGCTTGGTTCCGCCGGCAAACTGCACTATCTGGAACGCCAAACGCCGAGGAAAGATCATGACCGTTACCAAGGAATCCGTCATCGAGCGCCTGAAGACGGTGAACGGGCCGGACTTCACCGGCAACATCGTCGATCTCGGCATGGTCTCCGAGATTTTCATCGCCGATTCCAAGGTCTTCTTCTCGATCACCGTGCCCGCCGCCCGCGCCCAGGAGCTGGAGCCGTTGCGTGCCGCCGCCGAGCGCGCGGTGAAGGCTATCCCCGGCGTCGCCAGCGCGGTCGTCGCGCTGACGGCGGAGAAGAAGGGCGGCGGCATGGAAGCGCCGGTTCCGCCGCGTCAACCTTCGCAGGCTGTACCGCAGCGGCCGACTCCGCAGCCGGCGCCGCAGCGCCCCGCGCCGCATGCGCCCGCCTCGCAGCGCCATGGCAGGCGCGGCGTGCCCGGCATCGACGCCATCATCGCCGTCGCCTCCGGCAAGGGCGGCGTCGGCAAGTCGACGACCGCCGTCAACCTGGCGCTCGGCCTTGCCGCCAACGGGCTGAAGGTCGGCGTGCTCGATGCCGATATCTACGGCCCTTCCATGCCCAGGCTGCTCAACATCCACGGCCGGCCGCAGACCGTCGACGGCAAGGTGCTGAAGCCGATGCAGAATTACGGCCTCAAGGTGATGTCGATGGGCTTCCTCGTCGATGAGGAGACGCCGATGATCTGGCGCGGCCCGATGGTGATGTCGGCGCTGACGCAAATGCTGCGCGAGGTCGAATGGGGTCCGCTCGACGTGCTGGTGGTCGACATGCCGCCCGGCACCGGCGATGCCCAACTCACCATGGCCCAGCAGGTGCCGCTCGCCGGCGCCGTCATCGTCTCGACGCCGCAGGATCTGGCGCTGATCGACGCCCGCAAGGGCCTCAACATGTTCAAGAAGGTCGACGTGCCGCTGCTCGGCATCGTCGAGAATATGAGCTACTTCCTCGCTCCCGACACCGGCAAGCGCTACGACATTTTCGGCCATGGCGGCGCGCGCCGCGAGGCCGAGCGCCTCGGCGTCACCTTCCTTGGTGAGGTGCCGCTTGAGATGGGCATCCGCGAAAGCTCGGATGCCGGCGCGCCGGTCGTCGCCTCCAAGCCGGAGGGCGCGGAAGCAAAGATCTACCGCGATATCGCCAGCAAGGTCTGGGAAAGGGTCCAGGAAGAGCGCGGCGCCGCCGAAGCCGCCGTGCCAAGCATCGTGTTCGAATAACGCCCTTTCCTTTGAGGGTCAGGCGCCGACCTTCTCGCCAAACGTCGAGAAGAACTGCCCTGCCAATTTCTTCGATGTCGATTGGATCAGCCGGCTGCCGAGTTGCGCGATCTTGCCGCCGACCTCGGCCTTGGCGGCGTATTTGAGCACTGTCGAGTCCGCCCCGTCGGCGGTCAGCGTCACGTCGGCGCCGCCCTTGGCGAAACCGGCAACGCCGCCCTTGCCTTCGCCCTGGATGGTGTAGGAATGCGGTGGCTTGAGGTTTTTCAGCGTGACTTCGCCGTTGAAGGTCGCCTTGATGGGGCCGATCTTGAGCACCACGGTCGCAGCCATGGCGGTGTCCGAATTCTTCTCGAGACTCTGGCAGCCGGGAATCGCCACCTTCAGGATCTCCGGGTCGTTAAGGGCTTCCCACACTTTCCCGATGGGTGCGGCGATCCGCTCCTCGCCTTCGATCACCAAAGCCATCAAGACCTCCCGCATTGCTGATGCCGGTTGGTCGTAGCGCGCGGCCCGAAACAAGTCTATCGCACCAAAGTCCGGGTTCCGGCTGCGCCTGCCTCTTGCCTGCATGGACGCATTGTCCTATCGATTTGTCATACAAATACGGAGACCACCATGGCAGGCGCCCCCACCAAGAAGAAGAAATTTCGCTCGCAGGAGTGGTTCGACAATCCCGACAATCCGGGCATGACGGCGCTCTATCTCGAACGCTACCTCAATTACGGCCTGACTCGCGCCGAGCTGATGTCGGGCAAGCCGCTGATCGGCATCGCGCAGACCGGTTCCGACCTTTCGCCCTGCAACCGGCATCACCTCGAGCTTGCCAAGCGCGTGCGCGAGGGCATCGTCTCGATGGGCGGCATCCCATTCGAGTTCCCCTGCCATCCGATCCAGGAGACCGGCAAGCGCCCCACGGCCGCGCTCGACCGCAACCTTGCCTATCTCAGTCTGGTCGAAGTGCTCTACGGCTATCCGCTCGACGGCGTGGTGCTGACCATCGGCTGCGACAAGACGACGCCTGCCTTGCTGATGGCGGCGGCCACCGTCAACATCCCGGCGATCGCGCTTTCGGTCGGCCCGATGCTGAATGGCTGGCACAAGGGCAAGCGCACCGGTTCGGGCACCATCGTCTGGGAATCGCGCCAGCGGCTGTCTGCCGGCGAGATTGACTATGACGAGTTCATGGACATCGTCGCCTCCTCGGCGCCGTCGACCGGCTATTGCAACACCATGGGCACGGCTACCACGATGAACTCGCTGGCCGAGGCGCTCGGCATGCAACTGCCGGGCTCTGCCGCCATTCCCGCGCCGTACCGCGAGCGCGGTCAGATCGCCTACGAGACGGGCAAGCGCATCGTCGACATGGTGCATGAGGATCTGAAGCCCTCCGACATCATGACGCGGGAGGCCTTCGAGAACGCCATCGTCGTCAACTCGGCCATCGGCGGCTCCACCAACGCGCCGATCCACCTCAACGCCATCGCCCGCCATCTCGGCGTGCCGCTCGACAATGACGACTGGCAGAAGATCGGCCTCGACATCCCGCTGCTGGTCAACCTGCAGCCGACGGGCGAGTATCTCGGCGAGGATTATCATCATGCCGGCGGCGTGCCGGCGGTCGTCGCCGAACTGATGAAGGCCGGGCTGCTGCCGCATCCCGGTGCGATCACCGCCAACGGCAGGACGATGGCCGACAATTGCAGGGATGCCGTCAACGAGAACTACGACGTCATCCGCAGCGCCGACAAGCCGCTCAAGGCCAATGCCGGCTTCATCAACCTCAAGGGCAATCTGTTCGATTCCGCCATCATGAAGACCAGCGGCATCTCGCCCGAATTCCGTGAGCGCTACCTCTCCAACCCGAACGACCCGGAGGCATTCGAGGGCAACGCGATGGTCTTCGACGGGCCGGAGGATTACCACGCCCGCATCGACGATCCGGCGCAGGGCATCGACGAGCACACGATCCTGTTCATGCGCGGCGCCGGTCCGGTCGGCTATCCGGGCGGCGCCGAGGTGGTCAACATGCAGCCGCCTGCCTACCTGATCAAGAAGGGCATTCACGCCCTTGCCTGCATCGGTGACGGCCGCCAGTCCGGCACGTCGGGCTCCCCGTCGATCCTCAATGCCTCGCCTGAAGCCGCGATCGGCGGCGGGCTGGCGCTGCTCAAGAGCGGCGACCGCGTCCGCATCGACCTGAAAAAGGCCACGGCCAATATCCTCGTCAGCGACGAGGAGATCGCCAAGCGGCGCGCCGCGCTGCAGGCCAATGGCGGCTATCATTATCCCCAACACCAGACGCCTTGGCAGGAGATCCAGCGCGGCATGGTCGACCAGTTCTCGGCCGGCATGGTGCTGAAACCGGCGGTGAAATACCAGGATGTCGCCCATACCAGCGGCGTGCCGCGCGACAATCACTAAGCCTATTTATTCGGCCGATCAAAAGGGGCGGCTTGCCGACGGCGAGCCGCCCTTTTCTGTTGCCCTTGTTTCATCTCCAAGGAACCCACAGATAAGCTCGACCTCGGCAGCTCACGAAGGGACAGATCATCGTGGCAAAACGGCGCTCTTCTCTCGGCTTTCTCGGCATGTTCGGCCGCTCCGGCGATCTGCGCCAGCTCGACGACGCGTTGCGTGCGGCCGACCTGCATCCGGCGCTGGTACCAGAGGGCGTGAAACTCACCATCGTCAACCTGATGAACGACCGCTGGCCCGATGAGCCGCCGGGGGACGCCTATGCATCCGTGGCGCAGCTCTGCGGCTATTGCGTCGCCGGACGCCATGTGTTCGAGCAGGCCAACGGCCGCGAGCCGACATTGCAGGTCGAGCGCCGCATCGAGGCGGCGCTGGAGACCGGCGACAGTTTCGACGCGCAGATCGTGCTGATGACGCTGCACGCCAAGCTGATCAACGCCGAGGTAGTCGAGCGCTACGGACTGAGTGTGGAATGAACCGCTGGATAGTATGCGTTGATATTCAGGTCAGGCCGAGTCGAAAACGGTGTCTTCCGAGAACCGGCCTACGCCGGCCGTAGCCTTAACTTCCGCGCCGCCGCCCATGAGTGCTTCGGCCGGCGAAGGCCGGAAGCGCAGGAAGGCATCGTTTGCAGGCCGGCCTCACCTGAATATTAGCCGCCCATCTTGCTGCGCGGCAATTTGATCATCTCGCCGAAGCGGGCGCGCAATTTGTCGTCCAGCAGGCGCGAGACGTGGCGCGGGAAGCGCTCGGCAAGCACGCGCTTCTTCTCCGCGATTGCCCGCGACAGGATGTCGGGCCGGCCCTTCTCGTTCCATTCCTTGGGCGAGAAACGGTCGCCGACGGCGGGATAGAAATATTCCGTCTGCATCAGCTTCAGCGTCTGATCGTTGCCGAGATAATGGCCGGGGCCCTTGAGGCAGACATCGGTGATGGTGTCGATCGACAGCGCATCGTGGGTCACCTCGATGCCGCGCACGCAGCGCAGGCAATGTCCGAGCATGTCGTTGTCGATGATCAGGCTTTCGAGGCAGAAGCCGAGCAGCGAGGCATGCATGCCGGCCGATTCATAGACCAGGTTCAGGCCGGACAAGCCCGCCATGACATTGGTGATGCCCTTCTCGTAGCCGGCCTGGATGTCGGGCAGCTTCGAGTCCGACATGCCGGCGGCCGAGCCGCCGGGCAGGTCGTAATATTGCGCCATCTGCGCGCAGGCCGCGGTCAGCACTGCTTGCTCCGCCGAGCCGCCCGACATGGCGCCGGTCCTGAGGTCGGAAACGAACGGCCATGTGCCGAAGATCGCCGGGTGTCCAGGCTTGACGGCATTGACATAGACCAGGCCCATCAGCACTTCCGCCACCGCCTGCACGACGGCGCCGGCAATGGCGGCAGGTGCCGTGGCGCCGGCCTGGCCGGCCGACAGAAGCAGGATCGGAATGCCGCCTTCGACGCAGGCCTCCAGCACCCCGCAGGCGTCCTCGGCGAACTTCATCGGCGGCACGACGAAGCAGTTCGAGTTCGACACGAAGGGCCGCGCGCGGAAATTCTCCTCCCCGCCGGCGATCGCATAAAGCATTTCCAGCGCCGGCTTGACGTTCTCGCGCACGGTGAACGAGGTGCCGACATGCTTGGACGTCCCCATCACGCAGGCATAGAGCGTGTTGAAATCCATATCGAGCGGGTCGGGAATGTCGCGCGGCACCATGGTGCGCTGGAAGAAGTGGATGTTGTCCAGCCCATCGACGAGACGGGCGGCGTCGTAGAGATCCTGCAGCAGCGATTCGCGATATTCGCGCTTCTCGACATCGACCAGATGCACCGCCGCGCCCGCCGTGCCGTAATGCACGCGTTTGCCCTGGATCAGCATGTCGTGCTTCGGATCCTGGCCATGGAGGGTGAAGTTGCGCGCCGCCTTTTTGATCGTGTCCAGCACCAAGGCGCGCGGCAGCCGAACGCGGCCGTCATCGCCATGGGTGGCGCCGACCCGGGTCAGCGCCTCGATGCAGGACGGGATGGCATTGGCGAAGCCGACCGTTTCCAGGAGGGTCAGCACCGCTTCGTGGATGCGTTCGCGGTCGTTCTGGCTCAATGGGCCATAGCTGCCGCCTTCAAGCCCCGGCCGCACCGGACGGATGTCGTCGGCCAAGGGCGCTGCCCGCATCGCGCGGCGCGCTTCGCGCCCGCCGGAACGCCGCGAACGCTGGTCCGACGACGATTCCTGCTTCTCGAGAGCCACTGACATGGAAGCACTCCACCTTTTGTCTTTTTCTGCGCGGCGAACGCGGCGGTTGGTCCACCATCGGCTGCCTCGTCCCCTTCTGGCTCCGACTATGCCGCCGGCATTGGCACAGCCTATGGGCCAAGCAATCCCGTCGAATATGCCAGAGTGCTAAAGCGGCAAACATGCGCCCAAACAAAAAGAGCCGGCGCGGTGCCGGCTCTTTTTCAGGAGGTCCGTGGCGATCAGGCGGCGGCGGGCCTGCGCCCGGCGGCGGTGGCAAGTTCGCGGATGCCCGGCTCGATATGCTGCAGCGAGATCGAGGAGATGCCCAAGCGCATGAAACGAGAGGGCTTTTCGCTGCGATCGAAGAACCGGTCGCCGGGTTCGATGATGACGCTGCGCGAAGCGGCCGCTTCCGCAAGGCCGCGTGAATCAGTGCCGCGCGGCCCTTCCAGCCACAGCGATGTGCCGCCCGCCGAGTCGGTCGAACTCCACTCTGGCAAGAAGGCGGAAATCGCATGGACCAGACGCTTGCGCCGTTCGTCGAAGGCGGTGGAAAGCCTGCGCACCAGCGCCTCGTGATGGCCGAGCGACAGGAACAGCGCAACGGCGCGCTGGTTGTTCGCCGGCGGGTGCCTGAGCATGAAGCGGCGCAGCGCGCGAAGCTCGGCGATCAGCCCGGCCGAGGCCACGATGTAGCCAAGCCTGAGACCTGGAGCCAGCGTCTTCGACATCGAGCCGACATAGATCACGCGGCCGGAACGATCGAGGCTCTTCAGCGCCTGCTGCGGCGCCTCGTCGAGCAACTGGCTGTCATAGCCATCCTCGATGATGATCTGATTGTTGCGGTTGGCGCGCGCCAGGAGATCCTGCCGCCGCTCGGCCGACAATGGCACCATGGTCGGGCAGTGGTGGCTGGGCGTGACGAAGACGAAGCCGGAATCGCTGGGGATCGCCGAGGTCACGATGCCCGACTGGTCGACCGGAACCGGCTGGATATCGGCGCCGGCCAGCCGGAAGATCGAGCGGGCGTCGGGATAGCCCGGGTCTTCCATGGCCACCTTCGAGCCCTTGGTCATTAGCAGCGATGCAAGCATGTAAAGCGCGTTCTGCGCGCCCAGCGTCACGATGATCTCGTCCGGATTGGCGAAGATACCGCGCCGCGGCAGAAGCCTGGCCTGGATCTGTTCGATCAGCAGCGGATCGTCGCGATCCACCATGTCGGACGCCCAGTTGCGGATCTCGAGCACCGCCAGCGCCATGCGGTTGCACTCGCGCCATTCGGCGGTCGGAAACAGCGCCGGATCGAACTGGCCGTAGACGAAGGGATAGGAGGACTTGATCCAGTTGTCGTGCTTGGCCGGCGGCGGCATGTCGCTCGCGGCGATCTGCCGGCGCGCCTTCCAGTCGATCTCGTTCTGCTGGTCAGGCGCTTTCTGGTGCGGCTTGGCGGGAGTGGCCAGCACGTCCGGATTAACGAAATGGCCGCGCCGTTCGCGCGCCACCAGGAAGCCCTGGTCGACCAGCTGCTGGAAGGCGAGCACCACTGTGCCGCGGGCAACCCCGAGTTTTTCCGCAAGAATTCGGCACGACGGCAACGGCATCGAGGCGGCGATCTGTCGGTCGAGAATGGCCGCGACGATCGCCTGGCGGATCTGCGCCTGGAGGGTTTGGCCGGATTCAGCCGAAATCCGGAACAGGCCGGACCATATGGCCGTGTCATTGCGCTGCGGCATGGGAAATCTTCCTCGGACGGCCAGCTGTTTTCACTTGGCTGGACCAGTGGAGTGTATGGGTGGCATAAGGTGTTGCGCCAATCAATTTTTCTGATCGCTGGGATTTATGCCAGTGATCTATCAAGCGCGATGCGCAGCATCGTCGCCCCCGCGATGCGCAGCATCCAAGCGCGATGCGCAGCATCGTCGCGGCACTGTTCCAAGGCGCGATGCGACAGCATCGTCGCCCTCCGCCCAGCGCCCCGCCGCGAGTTCCCGCACCTCACCATCCAACACCGCCCCTCATCAAAGCGTGAATGCGGTGCGGCAAAGCCGCGCTTGAACGAAATGGAAATCGGCTCGATAGAATGACGCGCCGACACGCGCCGGAAACATCCGGCCTGTTAAAATGGTCTAAAAACCCGCCAGGAGCCCGCCAGTGGATCAGTCAGCCTTCGACAAGCAGGTCACCGCTCTGCGTGAGCAGCGTGCGGCGGCCAAGGGCACAATGCGCGAGGCCTTCGCCGCCGATCCCAAGCGCTTCGAGGCATTCTCCGTCACCGATGGCGACCTTCTGCTCGACTGGTCGAAATGCGCGGTCGACGCAAATACGATGGCGATGCTGGAAAAGCTCGCCGCCGCCGCCGATCTCTCGGGGCGCCGCGCCGCCATGTTCGAGGGCAAGAAGATCAACATCACCGAGAACCGCGCCGTGCTGCACACCGCGCTGCGCAACCTGACCGGCAAGAGCGTGATCGTCGACGGCCAGGACACGAAGGCCGATGTGATCGCCGTGCTCGACGCCATGGGCGCCTTCGCCGACGCCATCCGCTCCGGCAAGGCGGCCGGCGCCACCGGCAAGAAGATCACCGACATCGTCAATATCGGCATCGGCGGCTCCGATCTCGGCCCGGCGATGGTGACGCTGGCGCTCGCGCCCTATCATGACGGGCCGCGCGCGCATTACGTCTCCAATGTCGACGGCGCCCATATCCACGACACGCTGAAGGGTCTGTCTGCCGAGACCACTCTGTTCATCATTGCCTCCAAGACCTTCACCACCGTCGAGACGATGACGAATGCGCAGACCGCGCGCGATTGGGTTCAGAAGGCGTTGGGCAAGGAAGCGGTCGGCAAGCATTTCGCCGCCGTCTCGACCGCCCTCGACCTGGTGGCGAAGTTCGGCATCGAGCAGGACCGTGTCTTCGGCTTCTGGGACTGGGTCGGCGGCCGCTATTCGGTCTGGAGCGCCATCGGCCTGCCGGTGATGATTTCCGTCGGCCCCCGCAATTTCCGCGCCTTCCTCGACGGCGCGCATGAGATGGACGAGCATTTCCGCTCGGCGCCGATGCAAAAGAACCTTCCGGTGCTTCTGGGGCTGATCGGCTGGTGGCATCGCGTCGTCTGCAAATATCCGGCCCGCGCCGTCATCCCTTACGACCAGCGCCTGTCGCGCCTGCCGGCCTATCTGCAGCAGCTCGACATGGAATCGAACGGCAAGAGCGTCACGCTGGACGGCACTGCGGTCGCCACGCCGACCGGCCCGCTGGTCTGGGGCGAGCCCGGCACCAACGGCCAGCATGCCTTCTTCCAGCTCCTGCATCAGGGCACCGACTTTATCCCGGTCGAATTCCTCGCCGCCGCCGTCGGTCACGAGCCCGAATTGAAACACCAGCATGATCTTTTGCTCGCCAACTGCCTGGCGCAGTCGGAGGCCCTCATGAAGGGGCGCACGCTGGGAGAGGCGCGCGCCCAGATGCTGGCCAAGGGCATGAAGCCGGCCGACGTCGACCGCATCGCGCCGCACCGCGTCTTCTCGGGCGATCGCCCCTCGCTGACCATTCTCTACAGAAAGCTCGACCCGCGCACGCTCGGCCGGCTCATCGCGCTTTACGAGCACCGCGTCTTCGTCGAAGGCACGCTGTTCAATATCAATTCCTTCGACCAATGGGGCGTCGAGCTCGGCAAGGAACTGGCGACAGGCCTGCTGCCTGTCGTGGAAGGCAAGGAGACTGCCGCAAAACGCGACGCCTCGACTGCCGGGCTGGTGGGACATATCCACCAATTGCGCGGCGCGGAGTAAACGGGATTGGCGGATATCAAGGGAATATTGTTCGACAAGGACGGCACGCTTGTCGACTTCAACGCAACCTGGCTCGGCGTCGCCGACTTCATGGCGATGGATGCCGCCGAGGGCGATCGCTGGAAGGCGGATCGGTTGCTCGCCGCCGCCGGCTTCGACTTCGTCACGAAACGCTTCAAGCCGGATTCGATCTTCGCCTCCGGCTCGAACATGGACGTCGTCGAGCTCTGGTTTCCGCGCCTGTCCGAGGAGGACCAGATGCACGCCGTTTCCCGCTTCAACGAGATCACCTCGGCGCAAGGTTCGGCTATGGCGGTCGCGCTGCCGGGCGTCGTCGACTCGTTGCGGGCCTTGCACAAACGATCCTATCGCATGGGCGTCGCCACCAACGATTCGACCAGCGGCGCCGAAAAGACGCTGGCCACGCTGGGCATCGCGCAGCTCTTCGATGCCGCCTTCGGCTATGACGCCGTTGCTAACTCCAAGCCGGCGCCCGACACGGTCGTCGCTTTCTGCGACCTGACCGGGTTGAGGCCCGGCGAGATCGCCATGGTCGGCGACAACCGACACGATCTCGAAATGGCCCGCGCCGGCGGCTGCGGCCTGGCGGTGGGGGTGCTCTCCGGCACCGGCACGCGCGACTCGCTGGCGCCGATGGCGGACGTCGTTCTGGACTCGGTCGCCGACCTGCCGGATTTTCTGACTGCGCGGGTGAACGTGCCGGCGGGTTAGACCAGGCGCCGTCCCAGGAAGACGCCTCAATCAGCCATTCTCCGATGCGACTGCTTCTTGGCCCGATTGCCGCAGCTGTTCATCTCGCACCACCGTCGCGAACCGTTCTTCGTGTGATCTATGAAAAGCCAGCGGCAGTCGTGCGGCGGGCATTGTTTGAGACGCGATAGTTCGTCGCCGCGAAGCAGGTCGAGAGCCGACCACGCGATTGCTCCGGTGATGCGATTGGCGCCTCGGAAATGCAACGACACCGGCGATCCAGCGAGCGCGGCGGTTCTGAGCGCTTCGGCCGCGTATTTTCTGATGGTATCGAGCGCGGCAGCGGGAGGTTCGTCGCCGTGAGCTATTGCCGAGCCGGCGTCGTTTACGGCGCGGCGAAGGGCGAGAACGTCTTTGACCAAAGCTTTGTGGTCGGCCGAAGGAAGCGCGAAATCATCGTCGATCAGGCCCGTTTGCTTTGACCACGCCAGGATGTCCACCGCCGTCGCGAGATGGTCGATTTCCCGGTCGGTGCCGCGCCGACTGATGGTGTTGGCGAGGTCAAGGGCCAGGTTGCCGGCGATACGATGGGGAAATGACATCGGCGACGGCTTTCATTTCCTCGCTGCGTTGGGGCGGTCGCGCCCAAACAACGCCAATCCTGCGGCTACCAACAACAGTGCGGCGCCGCCGATCTCGGCCGCTCCGACCTTTTCGCCGAACAGCCAAACGCCTACGGCCAGTGCAACGATGGGCGAGATGAAGGCATAGAGCCCGGCGCGGGCGGTGCCCCATTGTTCAAGCAGACGCAGATAGATCGTGTAGGCTACGATGGTTCCGAGGAGGGAGAGGAACAACAGGCTTGCCGCAGCCGGAGCGACGTCGATTTTTCCTGGCAGCGTCGCCGAAACCTCGCCCAGAAGGAACGAGACGACGATCAGCGCCGCGCCGCCGAGAACGGCGTGGATCGCGGTGAGCGTCAGGGGCTTGATCGGGCCGATCAGCGGCCGCGCAATGACGCTCCCCGCGCAGTAGCACGCCGTGCCGGCCACGATAGCGGCAAGGCCCAATCCGTTTCCGGATTCCTGCTCGACAAGACGCGTCCAGAAGAGGCCAAGGAGACCTGTGCAGCCGAGCGCCAGCGCCAGGCCGTGCCGCCAAGTGGGCCGCTCTTCTCTGAGCAGGACTGCCAAGCCAAACAGAAGCACCGGAACCAGCGCGAGATTGACCAAGCCGGATAGGCCGGACGGGACCGTTTGCATGCCCCAGAACAGCAGTCCGTAGGTTCCGGCATTCGTCAGCAGGGCCGATATGATGACTCGCATCGACCGGCCTTCCGCGAAGGCCGATAAGGCTCCCTGTGTCCAAAATGCCAGGATTCCCGCGGTCAGCAGATAGCGCAGCCCCGCCAGAAGGATCGGGGGAACGCCGGCCTCCAGGCCGATCTTGACTGCCGCCCAGGTCAGCCCCCAGATCAGCGCCATGAGCCCGAACAGGGCGAGGTTGCTCATGACGGCAACGTCAGCGCAGATTCTGATCGTCGACGAGGATTCGATGGATCTCGATGCGCTCGGGCAGTTCGATCAGAAATTCGGCGTCGCGGTCCAGATGGTGGACTTTGATCGGGTCGCCCTTGGTGAAAGCGGTCATCGCCTCGATATCGGGCCAGTAGGAGATGGTCGTGAACCAGGTCTCCTCTTCCCGGTCCTCGCGAAAGAGTTGGACGCCGAGCGCAACCCGCTGAAGCGGAGGAATGCCTTCTGCCTTCAAATAGGTTTCGTAGCTGTTCGCGACGTCGCGACGGGTGCGGCCGCGCCAGATGCGTGCGATGGTTGGTTTCGTCGCCATGTTCGTCTCCTTGGGTTCTGGATGTGGCGGAGAGCCGTGCTTACGGCAGCGTTCGCGAGAGGAAGTCGCGCACCAGCCGCAGGGCTTCCTCGAAATGTGTTTCCAACAGCCAATGGCCGGCCTCGTCGAGGATGTGCAGTTCTGCATCCGGGAGGTCGCGCCGATAGGCGAGCGCCGACTGTTCGGGCATGTAGCCGTCCTGCGGTCCCCAGACGATCAGCGTCGGCGGACGGTGCTCGCGCAGATAGGATTGGTATAGCGGGAACCATTCGATGTTCTGCTCGAGCTTTTCCATCAGCCGGACCGACACCGCCTTCCGGATCGGTGTGTTCATGAGCGGCCAATGCAGCTTCCACAGATCCGGAGGGACGCGGCTGGCGACGTCCTCGGAGACCTCGCCGATGAACTCCTCGCGGAATCCCTCCTCGCTCACCGCCTCCTCGAGTGGACGGTGTCTCTCGACCGATTTATCCGCCCACCAGGCTTTGATCGTCTCGTATTTCGGCCCGAGCACGTCCTCGTAGATGTCGCCGTTCTGGATGATCAGCGCCGCGATCCTGTCGGGATGCGCTATCGCGTGACGGAGGCCGATCTGAGAACCGTAATCGTGGAGCCAGAGCGCATAACGCTCCAAATGCAGCGCATCGGCAACGTCAGCGAGAACGCCGGCATAGGCGTTGAAATCATAGTCGAACTCGGCGGGGTCCGGTGTGTCGCTGTAGCCGAATCCAGGCCAGTCGAATGCTACTGTTCGCCAGCGGTCGGCCAAGCCCGGCATCAGGCGTCTGAACTGGTAAGACGAGCAGGGGTAGCCATGCGGCAAAAGAAGAACGGGAGCATCGGGCGGCCCTGCTTCCCGCAGAAATATCGTGTGGCCGCCGATTTTTGATCGACGGTGATTTGCGTCGTGGATTTCCATGACTGCTCCGTCTCTTCGTTCTATCCGTTAGAACTGGTGAAACGGGTTTAGCTGGTCCCTGTTCCGAGCTTTGCTCTCGGAACCATGAACAAGAAAGTGCTGTATGACCCGTGCCGCCCGATGTGAGGCGAGGGGCGATTGCTGGACTCCTTAGTCGCCCTTTATCGGGACAAAGGCGAACACCGCGCTGGGCCTGGGCTCGCTGCCGCCATTTCCGCCGACGTCCGGCACGTGATATTCGCCGAGCAGGCAAAGCCGCGGTCTCGGCAGCCAGGCGCGGCCGGGATCGCCGACCAGCACATCGATGCCGGCGGCTAGGCAGCGGTCGAGGAACGGGATCATCCGTTGCCCGACATCCTGCGCGTAAAAGACGTCGCCGGCGAGAACCAGGTCGACCACCGGCGGGGAGCCGTCGGTGAGGTCCTCGTCGCGTGTCTGGATGGCGACGCCGTTGGCTTGCGCATTGAGGCGGAGCGCCACGATGCCGTTGCGGTCGATCTCCGCTGCGATCACTGCGCTCGCGCCGGCTTTTGCCGCAGCGATGCCGACCAGCCCCGAGCCGGCGCCGAGGTCGAGCACGCGTTTGCCGGCTACGATCGACGGACGGTCGAGGATATAGCGTGCCAGCACGGTGCCGCCGGCCCAGGCATAGGCCCAGTAGGGCGGCTGTGGGTCAGGCCGGCTTCCGTCGCTCTCGTCTTCCGGTTCGAGCAGCCGCCGCAGTCCGCTGCCGGGATGCGCCTGGTAGAGTCGGACCTCCGGCACTGACGGTACCGGTGCCAGCCGCATGTTCGCCTTGATGAAATCCGCCGGATCGAGCCGCTTGCCTCGCTCCCATGCCTTGCCGGCGGAATAATCGCTCAAACCTGGTCCCGCAGCGCCCGCCGTAGGATCTTGCCGACCGGTGTCTTCGGCAACTCGGTGCGGAACTCGATGAATCTCGGCCGCTTGTAGCCGGTCAGGTTCTCGCGGCAATAGGCCATCAATGTCTCGACGGTGAGCGCCGGATCCTTCTTCACCACGAACAATTTAGGCACCTCGCCGGAATGCTCGTCCGGCACGCCGATGGCCGCCACTTCGAGCACGCCGGGGTGATGCGCCACCACCTCTTCCAGTTCGTTGGGATAAACGTTGAAGCCGGAGACCAGGATCATGTCCTTCTTGCGGTCGACGATCTTGGTGTAGCCGCGCTCGTCCATGAACCCCATGTCGCCGGATTTGAAGAAGCCGTCCTTGGTCATTGCCTTGGCGGTCTCGTCGGGCCGGTTCCAGTAGCCGGCCATAACCTGGGGGCCGCGGATGCAGATCTCGCCCACTTCGCCGAGCGGCACGTTGTTGCCGTCGTCGTCCCGAATGGCGATCTCGGTCGAAGGCAGCGGCAGGCCGATCGTGCCGGTGAAATCGGCCGAGCTGAACTTGTTGGCGGTCGCCACCGGCGAGGTTTCAGAGAGCCCATAGCCTTCGCTCACCGGACAGCCGGTCAGCGCCTTCCAGCGCTCCGCCACGCCCTTCTGCACCGCCATGCCGCCGCCCAGCGTCAGGATCAGCGGCTTGAAGTCCAGCTTGCGGAACTCCTCATTGTTGAGCAGCGCGTTGAACAGCGTGTTGAGGCCGGGGAAGATGTGCATCGGGTATTTCGCCAGTTCCTTGACGAAGCCCCGGATGTCGCGCGGGTTGGGGATCAGCACGTTCTGCGCGCCCTGCTGCATGCCCATCAGCGCGTTCACCGTCAGCGCGAAGATGTGATAGAGCGGCAGCGCGCAGATGAAGTTGAGATGCGCCGGCTTCGGCTTGACCGTATAGGCGTCCTCCACCCACAGCGAATTCTGCGCGACGTTCGAAAGCACGTTGCGATGCAGCAGCACCGCACCCTTCGAGACGCCGGTAGTGCCGCCCGTATATTGCAGGAAGGCGATGTCGTCGCCGGAGACCATCGGCGGCTTGAAGGCGATGCTCGCGCCGGTCTTGAGCACGGCGTTGAATTTGACATGGCCAGGCAGCGACCATGCCGGAACCATCTTCTTAACCCGTCGCACCACGAGGTTGACGATGGCGCCCTTGAGTCCGCCCAGCATGTCGCCCATGGCGGCGACGATGACATGCTTCACCGGCGTCCTAGCGATCACCGCCTGCAGCGCGCCGGCGAAGTTCTCGAGGATGACGATCGCCTGCGCGCCGGAATCCTTCAGCTGGTGTTCCAGTTCGCGCGGCGTGTAGAGCGGGTTCACGTTCACCACCGTATAGCCGGCGCGCAGTATGCCCATCATCGCCACCGGATATTGCAGCACGTTCGGCATCATCAGCGCCACGCGCGCGCCCTTCTCCAGGCCTCTCGCCTGCAGATAGGCGCCGAACGCGGCCGACAGCCGTTCGACCTCGGCATAGGTGATCGACTTGCCCATGCATACGAAAGCCGGCCGCCCGGCGAATTGCTTGCACGCGCCGACGAGGAACTCGCCGATGGACTTGTAGGGCAGGGCGCCGATCTCGGCCGGCATGTTCTTGGGATAGCTTTTCAGCCACGGCTTTTCCGGCAGGCCGACGGTGAGCTCGGTGATCGCCTTCGGCAGGCTCTTCGAGGCAGGCTTCGCGTTGCCCGTCGCGGGCGCCGTCTTCGCGGCGGGCGACTTCGCGGCCGCTTTTCCGGCTTTTGCCGCCGCGGGCTTGGCAGCGGCCGGCTTTGGGGCTGACTTTGCGGTCGTCTTCGCCTTCGGTGCGGCTGCGGCCTTGGCAATCTTGGGTGCATCGCTTGCGGCGGCGCCCTTGGCCTTTGCGTTCACCGGGGCTGTCGTCTTGGCTGCTTTTGCCACCTGTCTCTCCCTGTCGCCTTCGATCTCGGCGCCCGCTTCCAGGGAAGCGTCCTCCACGCCGTCGCGGATTTTCGGGAAATCCCGCCCACAGTCTATGTATTGCCTCTATCGGCGACGGTGCAAGCCTTGCCCCTGCGGCAGGGCGGGGAAAGATTTGCCGTCGAAATCCGATGATCCGGACACTTCCGCAGCATGTCCGGCGGCGGGCAGATCTCCGGCAGCCGGGGCCTGTCGGCTCGTTTTAACAGGTAGGCGATCAATAAAAAAATGCCGTCGTTAATAATGTCGTGAGCAGAAAAAACTACTCATTTTTTCTGCGGTTTGAGCAAAAGCTAGATTCTTTTCCTGCTTCCCATGGGGTACGCAAACGAGGTGTTCCAAAGGCGAAGAAACGGTGCTTATATGCGCCCTTCGCGAGCCTGATAGAGGGGCTTGAGAGAACATCAGGGAGTGGTCAATGAAAAAGACAATGACTTTTGCAGCCGCGTTGCTGGCTGCAAGCGTCCTCAGCGGCATGGCCAGTGCTAAGACGCTCGTTTATTGCTCGGAAGCGTCGCCGGCCAATTTCGATCCGGGTACGACGACCGGCGGCAACGACTTCGATGCGTCTTCGCGCACCGTCTATTCCCGCCTGGTCGAATTCAAGCATGGTGGCACCGAGATCGAGCCTGGTCTGGCCGACAAGTGGGAAATCTCCGACGATGGCCTGGTCTATACTTTCCATCTGCATCCGGGCGTGAAGTTCCAGACCACCGACTATTTCAAGCCGACGCGCGACCTCAACGCCGATGACGTCGTCTTCTCCTTCGATCGCCAGTTCAACAAGCAGAACCCGTGGAACGGCGACAAGTATCTGCCGAACCTCACTTGGGACTATTACACCGGCATGGACATGCCGAAATACGTCGCCAAGTGGGAGAAGGTCGATGACCTCACCGTCAAGCTGACGCTGACCGAGCCGAACGCGCCGATGCTGGCCAATCTCGGCATGGATTTCGCCTCGATCGTGTCGAAGGAATATGCCGACCAGCTCCAGAAGGACGGCAAGATGGCCGACTTCTCGACCAAGCCGGTCGGCACCGGCCCGTTCCAGTTCGTCGACTACCAGCTGGATTCGGTCATCCGCTATGCGGCCAATCCCGACTACTTCAAGGGCAAGGAAAAGATCGACGATCTCGTCTTCGCCATCACGCCTGACGCGACCGCCCGCATCCAGAAGGTGCTGGCCGGCGAATGCGACGTAGCGCCCTATCCGAACCCGGCCGACATCGCCACCATCAAGACCAACAAGGACGTGACGCTGATGGATCAGGCCGGCCTGAACATCGGCTATATGAGCTACAACACCACGATCCCGCCGCTCGACAAGCCGGAAGTGCGCCATGCGCTCAACCAGGCGATCGACCGGGAGGCCCTGATAAAGTCGCTGTTCCAGGATGCCGGCGCGACGCCCGCCGAGAACCTCATCCCGCCGACCATGTGGTCGTGGAACAAGGACGTGAAGACCGACACCTACAATCCGGAAGCGGCCAAGAAGGTTCTCGCCGATGCCGGCCTGAAGGAAATCCAGCTCTGGGCTGCCGACCGCGTTCGTCCCTACAACCCGAACTTCCAGCGCGCGGCTGAACTGATCCAGGCCGACTGGGCCAAAGTCGGCGTCAAGGCGAACATCGTCAACTACGAGTGGACGAAGTATCGCGAGGAAGGCAAGAAGAAGGACCGTCCCGGCGCCTTCCAGATCGGCTGGACCGGCGACAATGGCGATCCGGACAATTTCTTCGCCACTCTCTTCGCCTGCTCGGCCATCGGCGTCTCGAACTACTCCAGCTGGTGCGACAAGGATTTCGAGGACCTGATCCAGAAGGCCAAAAAGACCAGCGACCAGGCCGAGCGCACCAAGCTCTATGAGCAGGCGCAGGTGATCTTCGCTAAGCAAGCGCCCGCTTTCCTGCTGGCTCACAGCCAGGTTTACGCGGTCGTTCGCAATAATGTCACCGGCTTCAAGATGGACCCGCTCGGCATTCACCGTTTCGACGGCGTTGACAAGTCCGAGTAATATTGCGAACGGGGCGGCGCAACTTCCAGCGCCGCCCCGTTCCATTTGATGATGCTCCGATATCTTCTCAACAAAATCGCCCTCCTGATTCCGACTCTGGTCGGCATCACCATCTGTGCCTTCGCCTTTGTCCGGCTGCTGCCGGGCGATCCGATCCTCGCCATGGCCGGCGAGCATGGCGTCGCCCCCGCCCGCTACGAAGAGCTCAAGCAACAGTTCGGCTACAATCTGCCGATCTGGGAGCAGTATGCGCGCTATGTCGGTGAGGTCGCCACCGGCGATTTCGGCGTTTCCATCTCGTCCAAGCGGCCGGTCCTCGAGGAATTCAAGACGCTCTTCCCGGCGACGCTGGAACTGTCCTTCTTCGCCATGATCTTCGCCATGGTGATCGGCATTCCCGCCGGCATTTTTGCCGCCGTCAAGCGCGGCTCATGGTTCGACCAGTCGCTGATGGGCACGGCCCTTGTCGGTTACTCCATGCCGATCTTCTGGTGGGGCCTGCTGCTCATCATCTTCTTCTCGGGCTATCTCGGCTGGACGCCGGTCTCGGGCCGCATCGGCCTGCAGTTCTTTTTCAAGCCGATCACCGGCTTCATGACCGTCGACAGCCTCCTCTATGGCAAGTGGGATGCATTCCGCTCAGCGCTTAGCCATCTCGTCCTGCCGGCGATCGTGCTCGGCACCATTCCGCTGGCGGTGATCGCGCGCCAGACGCGCTCGGCCATGCTCGAGGTGCTGGGCGAGGACTATGTCCGCACCGCGCGCGCCAAGGGCCTTTCGGCAGCGCGCGTCATCGGCGTGCATGCGCTGCGCAACGCGCTGATCCCGGTCGTCACCACCATCGGCCTGCAGGTCGGCACGCTGCTTGCGGGCGCCATCCTCACCGAGACCATCTTCGCCTGGCCAGGCATCGGCAAGTGGATGGTCGATTCCATCTTCAAGCGCGACTATGTCGTCGTGCAGTCGGGTCTGCTTTTGATCGCGCTCATCGTCATGGCGGTGAACCTCATCGTCGATGTGCTCTATGCCGTCATCAACCCACGCATCAGGGCGGCATAAATGACCCAGACCGAAATCGCCCCGATGGCCGCCGGCAGCCCGGATCGGCTCACAGGCCTCAAGACCTTCTGGCACTATTTCTCCGTGAACCGCGGCGCCGTCATCGGCCTGTTCGTCTTCCTCCTTTTGGTGCTCGCCGCGCTGTTCGCGCCGCTGCTCGCGCCTTATGCACCCGACGTCCAGGATAAGACCGCGTTTCTCAGGCCACCGGCCTGGCAGGCCGGTGGCAGCACGCAATATCTGCTCGGCACCGATCCGGTCGGCCGCGACATCCTCTCGCGCCTGCTCTACGGCGCGCGCTTCTCGCTGCTGATCGGCGCGGTAGTGGTCACGCTGGCGCTCACCGGCGGCATCACGCTCGGCCTGCTGGCCGGCTATTTCCGCGGCTGGGTCGACGTTGCGATCATGCGCGTCATGGACCTGATCCTGGCCTTTCCATCACTGCTCCTGGCCCTGGTGCTTGTCACCATTCTCGGCCCGGGCCTGTTCAACGCCATGCTGGCGATCGCATTGGTCCTGCAGCCGCATTTCGCCCGGCTGGTGCGCGCCGCCGTGATGGCCGAGAAGAGCCGCGAATATGTCGTGGCGGCGAAGGTCGCCGGCGCCGGCCATCTGCGGCTGATGCTCGCCACCATCCTGCCCAACTGCCTGGCGCCTTTGATCGTCCAGGGCACGCTGTCCTTCTCCAATGCTATCCTGGAAGCCGCCGCGCTCGGCTTCCTTGGCCTCGGCGCCCAGCCGCCGACGCCGGAGTGGGGCACCATGCTGGCCACAGCGCGCGAATTCATCCTGCGCGCCTGGTGGGTGGTGACCTTCCCGGGTCTTGCCATCCTCATTACCGTGCTTGCCATCAACCTTGTCGGCGACGGCCTGCGCGATGCGCTCGATCCCAAGCTCAGGAGGTCGTAATGGCGCTGCTCGACATCCAGAACCTCGTCGTCGAATTCCAGACCGCGTCCGGTCCGTTCCGCGCCGTCGACGGCGTCTCGCTCCATGTCGACGAGCGCGAGGTGCTCGCCATCGTCGGCGAATCCGGCTCCGGCAAGTCGGTGTCGATGCTGGCCGTGATGGGCCTGCTTCCATGGACGGCGACCGTCACCGCCGACCGCATGGCTTTCAACGGCCGCGATCTGTTGAAGATCGACCCGGCCGACCGCCGCAAGATCATCGGCAAGGACATTGCCATGATCTTCCAGGAGCCGGTCGCCAGCCTTAATCCCTGCTTCACGGTCGGCTTCCAGATCGAGGAAGTGCTGCGTTTCCATATGGGCATGGACAAGGCCGAGCGGCGGGCGCGCGCCATCGAGCTTTTCAAGCAGGTCGGCATTCCGGAACCGGAGGAGCGGCTGAATTCCTTCCCGCACCAGATGTCGGGCGGCCAGTGCCAGCGCGTCATGATCGCCATGGCGATCGCCTGCAATCCGAAGCTGTTGATCGCCGACGAGCCGACCACCGCGCTCGACGTCACCATCCAGAAGCAGATCCTCGACCTGCTGGTCTCGCTGCAGGCCAAATACGGCATGGGCCTGATCATGATCACCCACAATATGGGCGTGGTTGCCGAAACCGCCGACCGCGTTATCGTCCAGTACAAGGGCCGCAAGATGGAAGAGGCCGACGTGCTGTCGCTCTTTGAATCGCCGAAGAGCAACTATACGCGCGCGCTGCTCTCGGCGCTGCCGGAGAACGCCGTTGGCGACCGGCTGCCGACCGTCTCCGACATGCTGTTCGAGCCCGCACCTTCAGGAGCCGGCGCATGACCAAGGTCGTCGAAGGCAAGGACATCAAGCGCGACTACCATGTCGGCGGCGGCCTGTTCCGCGGCGCGCGCACCGTCCATGCGGTGAAGGGCGTGTCCTTCAGCGTCGAGAAGGGCAAGACGCTTGCCATCGTCGGCGAGAGCGGCTGCGGCAAGTCCACGCTTGCCCGCATCATCACGCTGATCGATCCGGCCACCTCAGGCGAGCTCTTCATCGACGGCAACAAGGTCGATATCGCCAGGGACGGGCTCACTAAGGAAATGCGCCGCAAGGTGCAGATCGTGTTCCAGAATCCTTATGGCTCGCTCAATCCGCGCCAGAAGATCGGCGATGTGCTGGGCGAGCCGTTGCTCATCAACACCGACAAGCCGGCCGAAGAGCGGCGCGACCTGGCGATGAAGATGCTGAAGAAGGTCGGTCTCGGACCCGAGCACTACAACCGCTACCCGCATATGTTCTCGGGCGGCCAGCGCCAGCGCATCGCCATTGCCCGGGCGCTGATGCTGAACCCGAGCCTGCTGGTGCTCGACGAGCCGGTCTCGGCGCTCGACCTCTCCGTGCAGGCGCAGGTGCTGAACCTGCTTGCCGACCTGCAGGACGAGTTCCAGCTGACCTATGTCTTCATCAGCCACGACCTCTCGGTGGTCCGCTATATCGCCGACGACGTGATGGTCATGTATTTCGGCGAAGCCGTCGAATACGGCCCGCGCGACGAGGTCTTCTCCGACCCCAAGCACGCCTACACCAAGACGCTCTTCGCCGCGACGCCGCGCGCCGACATCGCCAGCATCAAGGCCCGGCTGGCGAAGAAGGCGGCGTAGGCCTCCTGCTTCGTCATTCTAGGGCGGAGCGCAGCGAAGCGGCGCGAAGACCCTAGAATCCATGCCGGTACCTCAGCCGAAGAATGCAGCGGAGTAGAATTTCTGCACCGTGAGCGGCGCTCTCATGTCACGGAATGGATCCTCGGGTCTGCGCGCGTCGCTTCGCTCCTTGCTTCGCCCGTGGATGACGACGCGGAGGTGGTCGGGATCACCGCAACTTCGCAATAACCGCCCGCAGCGCTTCCCCAAAACGGTGCACCTCTTCCACCGTGTTGTAATGCACCAGCGAGGCACGAATGGCGCCGCTGTCCATCGACAGATTCAGCCGCTTCATCAGCCGCGGCGCATACATGTGACCGTCGCGTATGCCGATCTGCATGGCGGCCATCTCCTCGACGATCCGCTGCGGCGACAGCTTGCCGATGTTGAAGCAGAAGGTCGGCACGCGCTCGGTGATGCGCGCCTCGTCAGCGACGCCGTAGATCGTGGCATTGCAATCCCTCAGCACCTTCAGCATTGCGCGCGCCAGCATCAGCTCATAATCGCGGATGGCGTTCATGCCGGCGACGATGTTGTCGCGGCGCGAGCGGTTGTTTTCGGGAAGGAAGTTGCGGCCGATCGATTCCAGATAGCGCACCGCCGCGTCCATGCCGGAGACGTTCTCGTAGATGAAGGTGCCGGCTTCGACCTTGTAGGGCGGCTCGTCGGGAATGAAGTCCTCGCGGAAGGTCGGCAGCCGCTTCAGCGTGTCGAAGCGGCCCCATAGGAAGCCCATATGCGGCGAGAAATTCTTGTAGCCGGAGCAGACGAGATAGTCGCACTGCCAGGCTTGCACGTCGATCAGCCCATGCGGGCCGTAATGCACGCAATCCAGGAACACTTCGGCGCCGGCCGCATGCGCGATCCTGGCCACCGAGGCGACGTCGACGATCGAGCCGATCGAATGCGCCGTCACCGTGCAGGCGACGAGGCGCGTGCGCTCCGACACCAGCGGCTTGAGGTCGTCGACATGCAGATTGCCGTTCTCGCGCATGCGCCACCATTTGAACTTGGCGCCGGCGGATTCCAGCGCCAGCCAGGTGGCGATGTTGGCGTCGTGATCCATGTCGGTAACGACGATCTCGTCGCGCCCCCCAGGATCTTTCGCGAGCATCTGGCCGATGCCGAGGCTGACCAGGCGGATGAACGAGGTGGCGTTCATGCCGAAGCAGATTTCGGACGGACTGTAGGCATTGATCAACAGCGCCACACTCTCGCGTGCGTCGGCGACCGACTGATCGACGGTGACGCTGCGGCCATAGCGGCCGCCGCGCTGCACATTGTGTGAAACCAGATGGTTGGTCACGGCGTCGAGCACGCTTTGCGGGATCTGCGCGCCGGCGGCATTGTCGAGGAAGATGAAGTCGCCGGCCTGTTGAAGCGCCGGAAACATGGCGCGGATCTTCTCGACCGGGAACGCGGCGGCGTTGGTATTGTCGGACTGGTGCTTGTTCACGGGCAGGCTCCTGCGGGGACTTGGACGATCGGTGGACGGGGTTCAGCGCGTCTTCTCGGTCTGGAAGCGGCGCTCGAGCAGGCTGACGAGGCGCACCATCGGCCAGAGGAAGATGAGGTAGACAAGCGCCGCGCCGATCAGCGGCGAGGGATTGGCGTAGAGCGACTGCGCATTGGTCGCTTCCTTGAGCAGCTCCGGCAGCGCCACGGTCGAGGCGAGCGAGGTGTCCTTGAACATCGAGACGCAGTTGCTGGTCATCGGCGGGATGACCACGCGGATCGCCTGCGGCAGCACGACCTTGCGCAGGGTCAGCATGAACGGCAGGCCAAGCGCCTGCGCCGCTTCGAACTGGCCGCGCGGAATGCTTTCGATGCCGGAGCGAAATACCTCGGCCGAGTAAGCCGACATGATGATGGCGAAAGCCGTCACGGCGGACGCCCAGGACGACAGGCGTATGCCAAGGAAGGGCAGCGCGTAGTAGATCAGGATCAAAACCACCAGCACCGGCAAAGCGCGAAAGATGTCGGTGTAGCCGACTGCGAGCAGCCGCAGCGGCTTCGGCGCATAGAGCCGCACGAGGCTGATCGCCAGGCCCGCCGCGATGCCGATGACGATGCTCATCACTCCAAGCAGCAGCGTGTTGAGAAAGCCGCGCAGCAGCGCCGGCAGGCTGGCTGCAATAACGCCGGGATTGAAGAAGGTGTCGATCAGCGACATGGGAGCGTTCCCGAACCGTTTTGCGCCCAGAGCAATTCCACGAAAAGTGCGAAACGGCTTTTCATCCGCAATTGCATCAAATCAAGGAGACAGACGCCAGAGCCAAGCACCGATACCGATTTTGCCGCACCGGCTTCGGCGATGGCAGGGCTCATGGGTGAAAAAAACGGACGTGCCGGCCTCTCGCGCCGGCACGTCCTGTTGTGTTCGTCGCCGCTCAGGCCTTGGGCAGCGGCATTTCCTTGACCGTGGAGGAGTCCGCCGGAGCATCGCTGTCGAACCACTTCTTGTGGATCGCGGCCAGCGTCCCGTCCTTCTTCATCGCCGTCAGCGCGTCGTTCAGCTTGCCGAGCAGCGGGTGGTCCTTGGTCATCATCAGGCCGTATTGCTCGCCGGTCTTGATGCGCTGCTTGACGACGAGGTCCTTCATCTTCTTGAAGGAATATTGCATGCCGGGGATATCGCTGACGGCGGCATCGACGCGGCCGGCGCTGAGGTCGAGCAACAGGTTCTGCTGCGTGTCATAGCCCTTCACGTCGCTGAAGCCGTCGGCCTGCTGATGGTCCTTGACCCAGGTTTCGCCGGTGGAACCGGAAAGCACCCCGACGACCTTGCCCTTGAGGTCCGCCTCGGTGCTGATCGGGCTGTCGGCCTTGGTGGCGATGCCCATGTCGGAGTCATAATAGGGCTGCGTGAAGGACTGCGACTTCAGCCGCTCCTGCGTGATGGTGATCGAGGAGATGGCGACGTCGATGCGCTTGGAGGTGGTAGCGGCGAACAGCGCCTGGAACCCGAGATCGGCGATGTCGGTGGTCATGCCGATGCGCTTGGCCGCCTCGTTGACGATGTCGACCTCGAAACCCTCGAAGGTGCCGCTCTCGTTCTTGTATTCGAAAGGCGGATTGGTCGGGTAAGCGCCGACATTGAGCACATCCGCGGCGTAAGCGGTGGCGGGGCCGGCGGCGATGCCGATAGCGGCGGCCATGAGAAGCAGGTTGCGACGAGTAAAGCTCATTTCTGTTCCCTCTGTTGTTGAACGGGCGGGTTTTCCCCGCACGGTTTTTTGCCGCCCCGCTTCCGGCAGGGCGTCAATTCATTGCGGCGGTCATGCGTTGAAGCGCCGTTTCTATCTGGCTGGTGTCGCGGCACACGCACATGCGCAGGAACGCCGCCGCCGAATTTCCGAACAGGTGACCGGGCGCAAGCCCGACCCGCGCCGTCTCCAGAATGCGGGCGCAGGCGCGGCGCGCGTCGTTCTCACCCTCCAGGGCGAAGAACGCATACATGCCGCCGCGCGGCTTGGTCGGCAGGATGGTGCCTGGGATTTGCGCCAGCCGCTCATAGGCGAGGTCGAGGCCTATCCTGATCCGCTGCCTGATTTCCTCGACCAGCGGCTCGCCCTGGCGGATTGCGGCGACGGCGCCGGCCTGGATCGGCGCGGCGGTGCCGCTGTTGACATATTGCGTCATCGCGCCGAGCTGGTCGGCAACGCCCGACGGATGGGTCAGCCAGCCGATGCGCCAGCCGGTCATCGCCCAAGCCTTCGAAAAACTGTTGACCGACAGCACCCTGTCGCCGTCCTCGGCGATCTGCAGGATGGAAGGGGCGACGTCGCCTTCGAGATAGAGCCGGCCATAGACCTCGTCGGAGATGATCCAGATGCCGGTGCGCCTGCTGAAGTCGAGCAGCGCCTGCATCTCCTCGCGCGTCGCGGTCCAGCCGGTCGGATTGGACGGCGTCGACAGGAAGATCGCGCGGGTGCGCGCATCGCAGCTTGCAAACAATCGGTCGAGATCGAGTTGCCAGTCGCCCTTGAAGTCGAGCGAGAACGGGCGCGGCTCGCCGCCGATCAGATGGATGGCGTTGTGGATGTTGGGCCATTGCGGCGCGACATAGACGACGTTGGTGCCGGTATCGACCAGCAGTTCCAGCGCCAGATAGAGCGCCTGCATGCCGCCCGGCGTCACCGTGGTCCGCGCGATCGGGATCGAGCGGCCGTGGATGCGCGTCTGGTACTCTGAAAGCGCCTCGTTCAGCGGGCCGTGCCCGCGCATGTTGGGAACGTAGAAGGTCAGGCCTTCGTCGAAGGCGGCCTTCGCCGCGTCGCGGATGAAGGCTGGCGTCACCATATCGCCTTCGCCGTACCAGAGCGCGATGACATCGCCGAGTTCCCGCGCGCGAACCGCGAGGTTGGCGATGTTTTCGGTGTGCAGATCGCGAATCTGGGCACGCACGCCATCGAAGGCATAGCGCGCGCTGGACGACGAATGGGGCAATATGAACGACAAGGACCGAACCCCTCTCACCCGGAACACTGCGATGGACCGGAAAAGCCCCTCCAGCCGGACAGTCGCGATCTTGATGCTATCCAAAGTACGGCGCTTTTCAAGGCGAAAGTTTTAAGCTTAAAGTTTGATGGCTCCGTGTCCTGCAGATACGCTCTTTCGCCTAGCCGGCTCCTTGCGCCAGTTCGGCGCGGGCGGCGGTGCCGTTGGCCGCGGCGCCGGCGCCGAGAAACATCGTGTCGCTGGCCAGCACGAAGAAACTCGCGCCGATGGCTGCCCATCGGGTGACGGTCTGCGCGCTGGCGCAAAATATGCCGGCAGTCCTGCCATGTGCGATCGTTACGCGAATGATTGTTCCTATCGCCTCGGAGAGCTTGTCCGCGCCTGCCGGGCCGACAGCGTCGATCGACACCGAAAGATCGCCAGGGCCGACGAAGACCACGTCGATGCCGTCGACGGCCGCGATCGCTTCGATGTTGGCCAGCCCCTCCGATGTCTCGACTTGGAGCGCGACGATCGTCCGGTCGTTGGCGGAGGCATGATATTCGGGAATGCGATAGCCATAGCCCGCGGCCCGGCCGGGACCGACACCGCGCGCGCCTTGCGGCGGATAGCGCGAGGCCTTCACCGCCATCGCGGCCTGCTCCGCTGTCGAGACGCGCGGCACGAGTACGCCTTGCGCGCCGCTGTCCAGCGCCGCCTGAATGGCTTCCGGCGCATGGCCGGGAACCCGGACCATCGCCGGCACGCGATGCACGTCGGCTGCTCGCACCATGGCCTCGATCATGTCGCGCGAGATCTGCGCGTGCTCCCAGTCGATGCATAGGAAATCGAGGCCGGACAGCGCCATGACCTCGACGGCGACCGGATGGGGAATGGCGGCGAATGACCCGACGAGGTTCGTCTTGCCGATGCACTTCTGGCGGAACTCGCTCATGCCATCCCCTTTTTGAGTTGCCCAATGCATACGCGCAAATGGCGGCGAGGCGAAGCTATTTCAGGCTTGAAATATTTTCACGCCGGCCTAGCGTGTGGCGTCCCGCCGCGAGTTTCCGAGATGATCAAAGCCCATCCCCTGCACGGCCCGAACAGACTGAAGCTCGGCGTCTTCTCGACCAATGCCGATGGCGGGCTTGCCATCACCGACGTGCCGGAACGCTGGACGGCGAGCTGGCGGGATAATCTGACGGCGGCGCAGATAGCCGACCGCGCCGGCCTCGAATTCATGTTGCCGATCGCGCGCTGGCGCGGTTTCGGCGGTCGCAACAAGGTCCGCGAATTCTCCTTCGAGACCTTCACCTGGGCGGCGGCGCTCGCGGCCGTGACCGAGCAGATCGGCCTGTTCATGACGGTGCATGTGCCGCTGGTGCATCCACTCTACGCCGCCAAGGCGCTGGCGACGGTCGACCACATCAGCCAGGGCCGCGCCGGGCTCAACATCGTTTGCGGCTGGAACCCGAAGGAATTCGGCATGTTCGGCACCCCGCTGGTCGAGAAGGGCTATGATCAGGCGGCGGAATGGATTGAAATCCTCGAGCGGCTTTATGCATCGAGCGAGCCTCTCGACTACGAAGGCGCTTATTATCGGCTCAAGCAGGCGGTGAGCCGGCCGGCCAGTCTTCAGGTTCCGCGTCCGGTGACGATGAATGCCGCTTTCGGCGGCCCGGGCCGGGATTTCGCCGCCGCCAGATGCGACTATCTGTTCACGACCTTTTCCGAGATGAACGATGCCGGCAAGCATGTCGCCGACATCAGCGAGCGCGCCGACAAGGCGGGCCGCGATGTCGGCGTCTATACGGTTGCGCATGTCGTCTGCCGCCCGACGGTGGAAGAGGCGCAGGCCTATTACACGCGCTACGCCGTCACGATGGCCGATCACGAAGCCGTCGATGCCCATATGGCCGGCAAGAAGGAATTCTCCCAGTCGCATGACCCGCACGCCTATGATCTCTATCGGCAGCGCTTTGCCGGCGGCGCCGGTACTTATCCATTGATCGGAACCCCTGAAAAGATTGCCGCCGATATGGTCGCCATTGCCGGGCATGGCTACCAGGGCATCGCATTGTCCTTCGTCAACTACACCCAGGAACTGCCCTATTTCTGCGACCATGTTCTGCCGCTGCTGCGGCAGGCCGGGCTTCGCGGGTAACTATTCCGGGATAACAGCCGTCGCCTGAATCTCAACCTTGGCCCGGTCCTCGACCAGCGCCACCACTTGCATCGCCGCCATCGCCGGGAAGTGTCGGCCGATCACGTCGCGATAGGCCTCGCCGATGCCCTTGAGGTTGCCGACATACTCGGCCTTGTCGGTAAAGTACCAAGTCATCGAGGTGATGTGCCGCGGCTCGCCGCCGGCTTCGGCGAGCACGGCAACGATGTTGGCGAGCGTCTGGCGCACCTGGCCGACGAAGTCGTCGGTCTCGAACCGGCATTCGGCATTCCAGCCGACCTGGCCGCCGATAAAGACGAGCCGGCCACGCGCGGCCACACCATTGGCGTAGCCGATCGGTTTGGCCCAGCCTTCCGGCTGCAGGATGGTGTGCATGTCCAGTTCCCCCTGGTTCAAACTCGTTGTCACGCCCCGCCCATCACCTGCCTGGCGATGACCACCTTCTGCACGTCCGAGGCGCCCTCATAGATGCGCAGCGCCCGGATCTCGCGATAGAGGCTCTCGATGATGTGTCCTTTGCGGACGCCATCGCCGCCATGCAGTTGCACCGCCTTGTCGATCACGTCCTGCGCCTTGTCGGTGGCGAAGAGCTTGGCCATGGCGGCCTCGCGCGTCACCCGCGCGGCGCCCATGTCCTTGGTCCATGCGGCGCGGTAGATGAGGAGCGCAGCCGCGTCCACATCCAGCGCCATGTCGGCGAGGTGACCCTGCACCATCTGCAACTCCGCCATCGGCGCGCCGAACAGCTTTCGCTCGGTCGCGCGTTTGATGCTTTCGTCCAGTGCGCGCCGCGCAAAGCCGAGGGCGGCCGCGCCGACCGTCGAGCGGAACACGTCGAGCACCGACATGGCGACGCGGAAACCGTCGCCCGGCTTGCCGATCAGCGCGGAAGCCGGAATGCGCACATTATCGAAGGAGAGCCGCGCCAGAGGGTGAGGGGCGATGACCTCGAGCCGCTCGGCGACGCTGAGCCCCTTCGTCTCCGCCGGCACGACGAAAGCGGAAATCCCCTTGGCGCCGGGCGCCTCGCCGGTGCGGGCAAACACCACGTAGAGGTCGGCGATGCCGCCATTGGAGATCCAGGTCTTTTCGCCCGAGAGCAGATAGTCGCCGCCTTCGCGGACAGCGGTCATTTCCATATTGGCGACATCCGACCCCGAGCGTGGCTCGGAGAGCGCAAAGGCGGAGATCGCTTGGCCGGCCCGCGTCTTCTCCAGCCAGCGCTGCTGGTCCGGCGTGCCGAACAGCGTGATCGCGCCGGTGCCCAGCCCCTGCATGGCGAAGGCGAAATCGGCGAGTCCGTCGTGGCGGGCAAGCGTCTCGCGCGTGATGCAGAGCGTGCGCACATCGAGCGGTCCGGGTTTGGCCGGGTCGAGCGCCGTCGGCTTCAGCCACCCGTCGCGGCCGAGCATCGCCACGAGATCGCGGCAGGCGGCGTCGACATCGTGGTGGTCGACGGGAAGGTTTTGTTGGCACCAGGCCTCGAGACGCTCGGCGAGTTGGCGGTGGCGATCTTCGAGGAAGGGCCACGAGAGGAAGGTGCGGTCAGGCATTTGCACCTCCGCAGTGCTTAGGGCGTTGCGCTCTACGGCGCCCCCCTCTGTCCTGCCGGACATCTCCCCCTCTAGGGGGGAGATTGGCAGTTTTGGCGTCCCGCTCAATCCTGCGGCGTTGGTGGTTGGCGAAA
The DNA here is from genome assembly GCF_020165035.1 of Mesorhizobium sp. CA6. Lineage (NCBI taxonomy): Bacteria > Pseudomonadati > Pseudomonadota > Alphaproteobacteria > Hyphomicrobiales > Phyllobacteriaceae > Mesorhizobium > Mesorhizobium sp. CA6. The sequence continues at coordinate 66,431 of NZ_JAIUHI010000016.1, forward strand.
GCGGGGGCGACATCCGATCTCCCCCCTAAAGGGGGAGATGGCCGGCAGGCCAGAGGGGGGCGCTGTCCTGCCAACCTCTCCAAGAACACACCCATCCTCAACTCCCCTCGAACACCGGCTTTTCCTTCGCGGCGAACGCCTTGTACGCCCGCTCGAAATCGCCGGTCTGCATGCAGATCGCCTGTGCCTGCGCTTCCGCCTCGATCGCCTGGTCGAGGCCCATCGACCATTCCTGGTTGAGCTGCGTCTTGGTGATGCCATGCGCGAAGGTCGGGCCGGAGACGATGCGCGCCGCCATGTCGAGCGCGTCGTCCTCCAGGGCCGCGGGCTCGACAAGCCGATTATAGAAACCCCAGCGCTCGGCTTCGGCGGCGCTCATGGTGCGGCCGGTGTAGAGCAGTTCGGCGGCGCGGCCCTGGCCGATGATGCGCGGCAGGATCGCGCAGGCGCCCATGTCGCAGCCGGCGAGGCCGACGCGCGTAAACAGGAAGGCGGTCTTTGCCTCCGGCGTGGCGATGCGGATGTCGGAGGCCATGGCGATGATCGCGCCGGCGCCGACCGCGACGCCGTCGACGGCCGCGATGATCGGCTTGCCGCAGTTGAGCATCGCCTTGACGAAATCGCCGGTCATGCGGGTGAAGGCGAGCAGCGCCTTCATGTCCATCTTGACCAGCGGCCCGATGATGTCGTGGACATCGCCGCCCGAACAGAAATTGCCGCCATTGGGCAGGAACACCACGGCATCGACGTCGTCGGCATAGACGAGCTCGCGAAACGTGTCGCGCAGCTCGGCATAGCTGTCGAAGGTCAGCGGGTTCTTGCGCTCCGGCCGGTCGAGCCGGATCTTCGCGATCTTGCCTTCGACCTGCCAGAGGAAGTGCTTCGGCTTGAGCTTGGCCATGGCGCTCATTCGCGTCCCTCCCAATTGCTGCGGAACGATTTCAACATGCCGGTCAGCTGCCGCGCCTCGTCCTCGCTGACATTGCCGAGAAGCTCGCCGACCCAATTCTCATGCGCGGCGGCGATCGCGGCGAAGGATTTCGAACCTTCCTCGGTCAGACGCACCATCGAGGTGCGGCGGTCGCCATTGCGCCGCGCCCGTGTCACCAGCCCTTCCGAAACCAGCCGGTCGACGATGCCCGTCACATTGCCGTTCGACACCAGCAGAAAGCGCGACAGGTCGCTCATCAGCATGCCTTCCGGCGAGCGGTAGAGCGCCGCCATCACGTCGAAGCGAGGCAGTGTGGTGTCGAATTCCTTCTTCAGCCGTTCGCGCAACTCGGCCTCGATGGTGCGCGAGGCGCGTAGCAGGCGTATCCACAGCCGCAGCCTGTCCTTGCCCGGTCCGGCGGAAGTCGGTCCCGCTACCATGTCTCGCCCCCCGAGATCGAAATGGCCTGCCCGGTGATCGACCGCGCGGCGTCGCTGCACAGCCAAAGCACCGCCGCCGCGACTTCTTCCGGCTGGATGAAACGCCCTTGCGGGTTCGTCGCCGCAAGGCTCGCGCGCGCCTCGTCGGTGGAACGTCCGGTCTTCTCGACGATGCGCTGGACGGACTCCTCTAGCATCTCGGTTTCGACGAAGCCCGGGCACACGGCATTCACGGTGACACCGGATTTGGCGGTCTCGGCCGCTAAAGCCCGCATCAGCCCGACAACACCGTGCTTGGCCGCGACGTAAGGTGCGACATAGGCATAACCCTTGAGGCCCGCGGTCGAGGCAATGAAAATGATCCGGCCTGTCTTTCGCGCGAGCATTCCGGCGAGCGCCGGCTTCACGGTCAGGAAGGCGCCGGTGAGATTGACGTCGAGCGTGCGCTGCCAGTCGGCCAGCGCGGTCTTGTGCGCCGCCGCGCTGCCCGCCATGCCGGCATTGGCCACGACGATGTCGAAGGGGCCGCGTGCGGCTTCCGCCTTCTGGTACACGTCCGCCATGGCGGCCTCGTTCGTGACATCGGCGGTGACGGCAAAGATGCGGTCGTTTTCCTTTGTAACCTCAGCCAGCGTCGCTTCGCGCCGCCCGCATATGGTGACGGCCACACCTTCTGCCGCCAGCGCTTGCGCAATGGCTTTGCCGACGCCGGAGCCGCCGCCGGTGACCAGCGCGTGCTTGCCGGCAATTTCGCGCACGGCGCTCATACTTTGAGCCCCGCAGCCGCTTCGCGCTCGGCCAGCCGGTAGATCTGGTCGCGTCCCGGCAGATAGGGATCGGGCCATTTGACGCCGCGGTCGCCGAGCGTCACCGCCGCGTGCAGCGTCCAGTAGGGATCGGCAAGATGCGGCCTTGCCAGCGCCACCAGGTCGGCGCGCCCGGCCATCAGGATCGAGTTGGCGTGGTCCGGCTCGTAGATATTGCCGACCGCCATCGTCGCCATGCCGACCTCGTTGCGGATGCGGTCGGAAAACGGCGTCTGGAACATGCGGCCATAGACCGGCTTGGCGGCGATGGTGGTTTGCCCGGCCGACACGTCGCAAAGGTCGACGCCCGCTCCGTGCAGAAGTCTGGCAATCTCGACCGCATCCGAAGGCGTGACGCCTTCGATGCCCACCCAGTCATTGGCCGAGATGCGCATCGAGATCGGCTTTTCGGCCGGCCACACGGCGCGCACCGCATGGAAGATTTCCAGCGGATAGCGCATGCGGTTTTCCAGCGAGCCGCCATAGTCGTCGGTGCGGCGATTGGTCAGCGGCGTGATGAAGGCCGACAGCAGGTAGCCATGCGCGGCATGGATCTCCAGCATGTCGAAGCCGCAGCGTTCGGCCATCTCGGCCGAGGCGACGAACTGATCGCGAACCAGATCCATGTCGGCGCGGTCCATCGCCTTCGGCACCTGGTTCTTCGGCGACCATGGCACGGCCGAAGGCGCCATCACCGGCCAGTTGCCGTCCGGCAGCGGCACGTCGGTTCCTTCCCAGCCCACCCGGGTCGAGCCCTTGGCGCCGGAATGGCCGATCTGGGCGCAGATCTTTGCTTCGGTCTCGGCATGGACGAAATCGACCAGCCGCTTCCACGCGACCTCATGCTCCGGTCTGTAGAAGCCAGGACATCCGGGCGTGATGCGCCCTTCCGGGCTGACGCAGGTCATCTCGATATAGAGCAGGCCGGCGCCGCCCTTGGCGCGCTCGGCATAATGCGAAAAATGCCAGTCGGTCGGACAGCCGTCGACGGCCTTGTACTGCGCCATCGGCGAGACGACGATGCGGTTGCTGAGCGTCATGTCGCGCAGCTTGAACGGCGCGAACATCGGCGCGCGGCGTAAGCTGTTGCCGCCGGCGCCGGCCTTGCGCTGGAACCATTCTTCGGCGCCCGCCAGCCATTCGGCATCGCGCAGCCTAAGGTTCTCGTGGCTGATGCGCTGCGAGCGGGTGAGCAGCGAATAGTTGAATTGAACTGGATCTAAACCGAGATATCGTTCGACTTCTTCGAACCATTCCAACGAATTGCGCGCCGCCGATTGCAGCTTCAGCACCTCGGTGCGCCGCGCATCCTCATATTTGCGGAAGGCCGCATCGAGGTCCGGCTCGGACTCGACATAGTCGGCGAGCGCCACCGCGCTCTCCAGCGCCAGCTTGGTGCCGGAGCCGATGGAGAAATGCGCTGAAGCCGCCGCATCCCCCATAAGCGCCAGGTTCTTGTACGACCAGCGCTCGCACAGCACCCGCGGGAAGTTGATCCACGCCGAACCTCGAATGTGGTTGGCGTTGGTCATCAGCGGGTGGCCGCCGAGATGCTTTGCAAAAATGCGTTCGCAGACCGCGATCGATTCCTGCTGCGTCATCTGGCCGAAGCCGAACGCAGCCCAGGTCGCTTCGCTGCATTCGACGATGAAGGTCGCGGTCTCGCTGTCGAACTGGTAGGCATGCGCCCACACCCAGCCATGCTCGGTCTTCTCGAAGATGAAGGTGAAGGCGTCGTCGAATTTCTGCGTGGTGCCGAGCCACACGAACTTGCATTTGCGGGTGTCGATGTCCGGCTTGAAGACGTCGGCGAACGTGGCGCGGGATTTCGAGTTCAACCCATCCGCGGCGACCACCAGGTCATGCGTTTCCATAAAGGGTTTCGGATCGGAAATCTCGGTCTCGAACATCATCTTGATGCCGAGCTCGCGGGCGCGCCGCTGCAAGAGGATCAGGAGCCGCTTGCGGCCGATGCCGCAAAAGCCATGACCTGAAGACACCGTGCGCACGCCGTCATGGATGACGGCGATGTCGTCCCAATAGGCGAAATGCTTCTTGATCCAGACGGCGCTGACCGGATCGTTCCTGGTCAGGTTCTCCAGCGTCTCCGCCGACAAAACCACGCCCCATCCGAATGTGTCGTCGGCGCGGTTGCGCTCATAGACCGTCACCTCATGCGCGGCATCGCGCAGCTTGAGCGAGATGGCAAAATAGAGGCCGGCTGGTCCGCCGCCGAGAACCGCAACCTTCATGTCTTGCGATCTCCTCTAGAGCAATTCCAGGAAAAATGCGTAGCGGTTTTCCGTCCGGAATTGCATGAAACGCTCTAAGGCATCGGGAACGCCGGCAAGCCGGCGACCCAACTGTCAGTATCGCGCTGGCCGGCCATTATTTCAAGCTTAAAGTTTTATAATTGAATGATCAACGCCAGCCTGTTTGGTTAGTCACTTGGTCGGATCCTTTGGGCTCCACAGCACCGTCTCGGCGCCCTTTTCATACGCCATCCCTTCGGGGTAGCTGATCGTCTCGAGCTGCAGCCCCCACGGCGCCTGGAAATAGAGGATGGTCTGGCCTGCAGCCGGCCCTTCCTTCACCGGCAGCGGCCCCATCCGGGTCTTCACGCCCTTGGCCTCGAGATAGGTCTTCGCGGCGGCGACATCGTCGACATAGAAGGCGATGTGGAAGCCACCGATATCGCTGTTCTTCGGTGTCAAATCCTTCTGGTCGGGCGCGGTATATTTGAACAGCTCGATGTTCGATCCGTAGCCGCAGCGCACCAAGGTGATCTCCTCGATCACCGCCTTCGGATCGACGCCAAGCAGATCCTGCATGAAGGTGCCCTTGTCGTCCGCGAACGGCCCGAAGGACATCGCCTTCTTGCAGCCGACGACATTGGTGAAGAAGTCGACGGCCTGCTTCATGTCGGGCACGGTGATGCCGGTGTGGTCGTGCCCGCGCATGCCGGGGATCGAATCCGCGGAAGCTGCTCCTATTGCGCCGAACAAAGAGGCCGCGAAGGCCGCTGCCTGGATTGCGTATTTCATGTCACCCTCCGTTGGCGGGCTGACTTGTCCTTGCGCACATCCGAGGCCCGCTGGTCGGCGTGCGGATCAAAACTCACGTCATGCCGATGCCTTGGGCCGCAGCCAGTCCGGGTCGATTTCCGGCAGCGGAATGGCGGCGAGCAGGTCGCGCGTGTAAGTCTCCTTCGGGTTCTCGAACAGCGCGTCCGTGGCGCTAGCCTCGACGATCCTGCCTTCGCGCATCACGATGACCTGCTGGCAAAGCCGCCGGATCACCGACAAATCGTGGCTGATGAAGGCCACCGTCAGCCCCATCTCGGCCGCCAGCTTTTCCAGCAGCGTCAGGATCTGCGCCTGCGTCGAGACGTCGAGGCCGGAGACGATCTCGTCGGCCAGCACGAATTTCGGCGACAGCGCGAGCGCTCGTGCGATACCGACACGCTGACGCTGGCCGCCCGACAATTCGTGGCGGTAGCGGCTGGCAAAACTCTGCGGCAGGCCGACGCGCTGCAACGCTTCCGCGACGCGTTCCTTCAGCCTGTCGCCAAGGCCGTTCTGCCTCAAGGGTGCGGCGATGATGTTGAAGATCGTATGCCGCGGATTGAGCGACGACATTGGATCCTGGAAGATCATCTGCAGGTCGCGGCGCAGCGGCCTGAGCTCCGCTTCCGAAAGACGGCTGATGTCGCGCCCCTCGAAGCCGATGGAGCCGGCACTCGGCTCGATCAGCCTTACCAGCGCGCGGCCGAGCGTCGACTTGCCGGAGCCGGATTCGCCGACAATGCCGGTGACAGATCCCTTTGGCAGGTCGAAGTCCAGTCCGTTGAGAATCTCGGCCAGCGGCGCGCGGCCGATCAGCGGCTTGCGCGTCATGTCGGGCAGCGCCACCTTCAGCCCGCGCACAGAAATCAGCGGCTCAGCCATGGCCGGGCCTCCAGTCCTTGTCGGCGGCGGCGATCTCCACGGCCAGTCCGGCAAGCACGCTTTCGTCCACCGGCTTCAGCGAGGCGTATGGGTCGGTGTAGCGCGGTGTCGCCGCCATCAGCGCGCGCGTATAGGGGTGCTGCGGTGCCGCAAACAGCGCCTCGGTCGCGGCTTCCTCGACCACCTTGCCGGCATAGAGCACCGACACTTTCTGGCTGATCTTGGCGACCACGCCGAGGTCGTGGGTGACGAACAGGATCGCCGTGCCGTGATCGCGCTGCAGTTGCGCGATGAGCCGCAGGATCTGTTTTTGCACCGTCACGTCCAGCGCCGTCGTCGGCTCGTCCGCGACAATCAATCGGGGCTCCGCCGCGAAAGCCGCCGCGATCAGCACACGTTGGCGCATGCCGCCGGACAATTCATGCGGATAGCTCTTCAGCACTCGCTCGGGGTCGCGGATCTGCACCTCGTCGAGCAACTGCCATATGCGCTGGTCCGCCCTCTCGCCGCTCCAGCCGAGGATGCGCACCAGCCGGTCGGTCATCTGCGGGCCGATGCGGCGCGACGGGTTGAGCGCGGTGAGCGGATCCTGCGGGATTAGCGCCGTGCGCGCGCCGATCAGGGTCCGCCGCGCCTTGGCATCGAGGCGGCCGAGGTCCTCGCCCTCGATCAGCATCTTGCCTTCGACGATGCGCACGCTCTTCGGCAGCACGCCGAGCACCGCCTTGCCGATCATCGTCTTGCCGGCGCCACTTTCGCCGACAAGCGCGCGCACCTCGCCCGGCTGGACGGCGAGCGACACGGAGCGCAGCACGCGCTGGCCGTTGGGCAGCACGGCGCTCAAACCGCGGATTTCCAGGCACGCGCTCATCGCAGCACCGGATCGAAGCGCGCCTTCAGCGCTTCGCCGAACTGGCTGAAGGAAAGCACGGTGAGGATCAGCGTGATGAGCGGGAACACCAGCACCCACCAAGCCTGGTGGATCGACAGCCGTCCCTCGGCGATGATGCTGCCCCAGGTCGGGTCGTCGGTCGAGATCGACAGATTGACGAAGGACAGGATCGCCTCGACGATGACGGCGATGCCCATCTCCAGGGACAGCAGCGCCACCACCGACGGCAGCACATTGGGCAGCACTTCGCGCAGCATGATGCCGATACGGCCATAGCCGGCGATGCGCGCGCTTTCGACATAATCCATGCGCGCCTGGCTCATCGCCTCGGCGCGGATCACCCGGCAGAAGCGCGTCCAATCGATGATCGCGATGGCGAGGATGATGGAGCTCAAGCCGGTGCCCAGCACCGCTACCAGAAGGATCGCGAACAGCACCGGTGGGAACGCCATCCAGACATCGACGATGCGCGAGATGATGCGGTCGGGCCAGCCGCCGAAATAGCCGGCGATCAGCCCCAGCGCCGAGCCGAGAACACAGGCGGACGTCGCCGCCGCGAAGGCGACGATGAAGGCGATGCGGCCGCCGAAGATCAGCCGCGACAACAGATCACGTCCCAGGCTGTCGGTGCCCAGCCAATAGCCGGGCTCGGCGCCGTCCAGCCAGAAGGGCGGCAGCCGCTCCAGCATCAGATCCTGCGCCAGCGGATCCTGCGGCGCGATCAATGGCGCGAAGATGGCCGCGAGCAGCGCCAGCAGAAGCCAGCCGCCGGCCAGCCACAGCCTCGGAGCCAAACCGCGCCTGGCGACACTTGCCTCATCCATGGCGCAGCCTCGGATTGAGCAGCGCATACGTCATGTCGACGGCGAGGTTGATCAGCACGAAGAGCAGCGCGAAGACCAGCACGATGCCCTGGATCAGCGGCAGGTCGCGGTTGATGACGGCGTCGATCGCCATGTTGCCGAGGCCTTCATAGGAAAACAGCCGCTCGACGATGACGGTGCCGCCGATAAGGAAGGTGAACTGAACGCCGACCAGCGTCAGCGTCGGCAGCGCCGCGTTCTTCAGCGCCTCGCGCAGGATCACCTGTGTCTCGGAAAAACCCTTCACGCGCGCCAGCACCACATAGTCGAGGTCGAGCACTTCCTTCAGCGACTGTTTGAGCAATTGAGCGATGATCGCCGCCAGCGGCAGCGCCAGCGCCACGGCCGGCATCAGCATGTGCTTGATGAGGTCCCAGGTGAGATCGAAGCGCAGCCTGAGAATGCTCTCGGCCAGATAGAACTGGGTGGCGAAGGGCAAATCGAGCTGCGGCGACACGCGGCCGGAAATGTCGAAGACGGGGACCAGCACGCCGAACAGCAGAATCAGCACCAGGCCCCAGAGGAAATCGGGGATGGAGAGCGTCGCGCCGCTGGCGACGTCGATGCCGGCCTCTATCGCCGTGCCGCGTGAGCGCGCGCCGAGGAGCGCGGCGGTCGTGCCGATCGCGATCGCCATCAGCAGCGCGACCGTCGCAAGCTCCAGCGTGGCCGGCAGCCGGTTGAAGACGAGGCCGAGCACGTCCTGACGCAATGATATTGACGTGCCGAAATTCCCATGCAGCACGCCGCCGAGCCAGATGAAGAATTGCTGCACGATGCTCTTGTCGAGTCCATAGAGCGCGCGCAGCCGCGCGATATCGTCATTGCTGGCGCCGGGCGGCAGCATCATCGCGATCGGGTCCCCGGGCGCGACGCGGATGACGACGAAGACGACGACGGCGACTCCGAAAAGCGTCACCATCATCGTCAGCAGACGAACGAGGAATCTTTGCAGCAGCATGCGCCCTAATCACTCTGAACGGACTCCCCCTCATCCGGCCCTCGGGCCACCTTCTCCCTGGGGGGAGAAGAGGTCGCAGACGGCTGAGCTAGTCTCTTCTCCCCTCGGGGAGAAGGTGGCCGCGAAGCGGCCGGATGAGGGGCCCTGCCGGGCGAAGACCGGCAGGGGTCAAGGCCGACACTCAGGCCGGGGTCATCAGCGCCGGCAGCAGCGCGCCGGACACATGCTGCACGACATTGACCTTCTTCGAATGCACGATCGGTTGCGCATATTGGATCAGCGGCAGCACGTAGGCCTGCTCGGCGATGTACTTGTCGACGGCCTTCCAGCCGGCGATGCGCTTGGCCTCGTCCTTCTCGCCCCACAACGGGTTGATCATGTCGATCAGGTCCTGGCTGTCCCACACCGAATGCGGGCTTGGGCCATACATGGCAAATCCGGTCGAGGTGGTCGGATCGCCGATCGAGTTGCCCCAGTTGTAGAAGGCGGCCGGCGCCAGCTTGTCGGCGGCGCGCAGCTCGTAATGCTTGGCGATCTCGTAGACCTCGATATTGGCCTCGATGCCGACCTTGCGCCACATGCCGACGATCGCCTGGATCATCTCGTAATCCTTGGGCTTGAAGCCCTTGGTCGTCTGAATCGTGAACTTGACCGGCTTCTTAGGCGAATAGCCGGAAGCGGCGAGCAGCTCCTTGGCCTTCTCCGGGTTGTGCTCGACCTTGATCGAGGGATCGAAGGCCGTGTATTCCGGCGTCTCCAGCGTCGCGATCGGCTGCCCGTAGCCGCGCAGCAGCCGCTTGACCAGAAGCTCCTTGTCCACCGCCATCACGGCGGCCTGGCGGACGTTCTTGTCCAGCATTGCCTCGATGTCGTTGAAGAAGATCATGCCGATGTCGGAGACGTTCTTGATTGAGCCGGCCAGCCCGTCCTTGGCGATCAGCCGGTCATATTCCTCATAGGGGATTTCGAGCGTCACCTGCGAGGAGCCGGATTCGATCTCGGCGACGCGGCTTGCGGCGTCTGTGACGAACTTGATCGTCACGTTCTCGAAGGCGGGCTTGGTGCCCCAATAGTGTGGATTGGCCTTCAGCCGCAGGAACGCATTGCGCTCGAACTTGTCGACCATATAGGGACCGGTGCCGATCGGCGCCTTCTCGAAGCCTTCCGCGCCGACCTTCTCGTAATAGGCCTTCGGCAGGATGTAGCCGGTCAGGAACGACATCCACTTGAAATAGACCGGGTCGAACTGCACCACGTCGCCGGTGATCTTGTTGCCGTCGATCTTGAAGTTGTTCACGTTCTTCCAGACGAACTGGATCGGATTGCCGGTCTTCTCGTCGCCGGCCCGCTGCAGCGACCACACCACGTCCTCGGCCGTGAAGGGCGAGCCGTCATGCCATTTCACGCCGTCGCGCACCGTCATCGTCACCTTGGTGCGGTCGTCGTTCCAGCCCCATTCGGTGAGCAGGCCCGGCGTGAAGGAGAGGTCCGGCTTCTGGCCGATGATCTGATCGAACACGGACTGGTAAAGACCCTGGATGGTCGGATTGACAGCGGAGGGCCCGGTTGTCGGGTCCCATGAAGGCAGGTTGACGTTGTAGGCGATGGTGAGCTCGTCCGCCGCGTTTGCCGCCCTCGGCAGGCCAAACGTGGCGGCACCGATCGCCGCGGCGCCATATCCAAGCAAGTCACGTCTGTTGATGGTCATGGTCGTTCCCCTTGTTGGTTATCATTTGTCCGCGCGGCATTTTTATTCGGTGGTGGGCAACCGCGCCTTGTCCATCCCGGAATTCTAGCCCTTTGTTGGAGCATGATCTTTCCCGAAAACCGGTTCCCACTTTTTGCGTTCGCTGACCTTCGGTTCGGGATCATGCTCTAGTTCCCTCCCAGCTGTTGGGCGAGCATGAAGCCGGAACCTGCGCCCGTGCCGGCGCCGGGCCATGTCGCGGCGCCGGTGAGGTAAAGGTTCGAGACCGGCGTGTTCCAGCGCGCGAAGCCGCGCGCCGGACGGAACAGGAAATTCTGCGCCAGGTGATGGCTGCCGCAGATCTGGTCGCCGCCGACGAGGTTCGGATTCTCGCGCTCGAGGTCGAGCGGCGAGAAGATCGCGCGGCCGAGGATTTTTTTGCGCAATCCCGGCGCATAGCTCTCGATGATGTCGAGCACGCGCTCGGCATAGGCGTCCTTGACCGCATCCCAGTGCGCGGGCGCGATCTTGCCCGCGGCATCGCCGACGATCTCCGCCGGCAGCATGCGCACCTGCACCCACAGCACATGCTTGCCTGGCGGTGCGCGCGACGGATCGACCGCCGTCGGCTGGCCGACGACCAGCACCGGCTGGTCAGGCAGCAGCCCGGCGATCGCCTGCTGATAGACGCGCGACATGGCGTCGAGCGACGGTGCCAGATGTACATAGGCGAATTGGCGAAGCTCGGCGCCGGCGCTCCAGTCGGGCAGGTCGTCCAGCGCCATATGGATCATCATCGTGCCCGGCGCGTGGCGGAATGTCTTCATCGCCGCATCGAAACCGGCGTCACCGGAACCATTGGGCAGCAGCCCGCCTGCCAGCGCCTTGGGCGCGACGCCGGCGATGACGGCCTTGGCCGCGACATGCGTTTCGCCGGATGCCAGCCGCACCCCCGTCGCTCGGCCGCCGGCCATCGTGATCTCCGACACCTCCGCGCCTGTTACGATCTTGCCGCCGGCCGCCTTGAGCATGCCCGCAAGCGCCAGGATGATGGTATCGGCGCCGCCTTTGCCGAGCACCATGCCGAAACTCTGGTTGGCCATCGATTCCAGATAAGGGAACACGGCGCCGCCGGCGGTGTCGGGCGCGAAATCGAGATGCATGCCCCAGGCCGCGAGTGTCGTGCGCACATGCGGCGTCTCGAAATTTTCCTCGAGCCACGCGCGCGGTGACGACAACAGCAATCGGGCCGTATCGAGCGCGCCGGAAAAACCCTTCTTGCGCCAGAGATTCCAGCCTGTGCCGGCCAGCGCCCTTGCGCTCATCGGCGAACCCAGCAGGCGGAACAGATGCTCGGCCTCGCCTGGAAAAGCACCGACCAGCCGGCGCCACGTGGCCGCGTCGGCGGCCGAGAAAGCGGCCAGTCGCGACGCCGTCTTTTCGAGATCATTGCTGACGCCGAACCATGTTCCGTCCGGGAAGGCGCTGGCGAAACAATCGGCCACCGGCGCGAATTCCAGCCCGTGGCTTTTCAATTCATTTGCATATTTCCGATGGAAGGCCGAGCCTGCAAAGAGGCTCAAATTCATCGCGCCGAAATCGTGCCGGAAACCGGGAAGCGTGTACTCGGCGGTCCGTACCGCGCCGCCGATCGCCTCGCCGCGCTCGTAAACCGCTATTTTCCAGCCTTTGAGCGCCAGATGCGCGGCGCATGCCAGACTGTTGTGGCCCGCCCCGACAAAGATGGCGTCGAACTCGCTCACGCCCCGCCCCAAAAAGCTTTATGCTTAAAGATAATTGCAGATGCATATGTTTTCGTCTAGTAGGTATATTAAGGGCCGCAACGAGCCTTGAAGGTCACGAACAAGAGGGAACAAAAGACCATGGACACGCAAGAACTCCTCGGCGAGGTCGCCGGCCAGCTGCTTTCGGGCGCCATCAAGGTGGTCGACCTGACGGCGCCGCTCGGGCCGAACACGCCGCTGATCAAGCTGCCGCCGGAACTCGCCGTCGACACGCCAAAGGTCGAGATCCACGAGATCTCCAAATACGACAAGAACGGCCCGTGGTGGGCCTGGAACTGGCTGAAGCTCGGCGAGCATTCGGGCACGCATTTCGACGCGCCGCAGCACTGGATCACCGGCAAGGATTATCCGGACGGCGCCACCGACACCATTCCGGCGCAGAATTTCATCGGACCGGTCAACGTCATCGACTGCTCGAAGGAAGCGGCCGCGGACCATGACTTCCTGCTCACCGTCGACCACATCAAGGCCTGGGAGGCCAAGCACGGCGCCATCAACCCCGGCGAGTGGGTGGTGATGCGCACCGACTGGTACAAGCGCAACGGCTCGGAAGCGGAGTTCCTCAACGCCAACGAGACCGGCCCGCACACGCCGGGCCCGACGGCCGAGGCCATCCAGTTCCTGATCGCCAAAGACATCAAGGGCTGGGGCTCGGAAACGATCGGTACCGACGCCGGCAAGGCCGGCGGCATGGAGCCGCCGTTCCCGGCCCACACGCTGATGCACAAGGCCAACCGTTATGGCCTGGCCAGCCTCTGCAACCTCGACCAGCTGCCGCCGAAGGGCGCGATCCTGATCGCCGCCCCGCTCAAGATCGAGCACGGCACCGGTAGCCCGATCCGCGCATTGGCGCTGGTGCCGGGCAAATAGGCGAGGCGACGGTCTTCGGGAGAAGATCATGCTTGCGGGCGATGGAGTGATGACAGCGAGAGGGCGGCAGCCTGGCAAGGCCAGCGCTCTACGGCGCCCCCCTCTGTCCTGCCGGACATCTCCCCCTCTAGGGGGGAGATTGGATGTCACCCCCGCTTTCGCCAATCTCCCACGTCGCAGCACGATGTGGGGCGCCAAAACTGCCAATCTCCCATGTCGCAGCACGATGTGGGGCGCCAAAACTGCTGATCTCCCCCCTAGAGGGGGAGATGTCCGGCAGGACAGAGGGGGGCGCGAAGGAACTCGGCTTCGCGCGATTGACGCCCTCGTACCCGCGAGCCTCCAATGAACGCCCCCGATCACATCATCGTCGGCAGCGGCATCAACGCCCTGGTTTGCGCGGCGATGCTGGGCGCCAAGGGCGCCAAGGTGCTCGTGCTCGAGCGCAACGACCGTATCGGCGGCTGCGTGCGCAGCGAGGAGATCACGGCGCCGGGCTTCGTCCATGACGTGATGGCCACGACCTTCGTGCTGTTCATTACCTCGCCGGCCTTTGCCGCGCTCCGCAAGGACCTTGCACGGCATGGGCTGGAGTTCTGCCACACCGCCACCCCGACAGGCGTGCTCACGCCCGACGGCAGCCATGCCGTGCTCACCACCGACCGTGCCGCCAACATTGCGGCGCTGAACCGGATCGCCTCCGGCGACGGCGACCGCCATGGCGGCGATGTCAGCGGTATCGAGCGCAATGCCGGGCTGCTGTTCGGCCTGCTCGGCGGCGCACTGTGGTCCTATCCGACGACCAAGCTCATCGCCGGCGAGGCCTGGCGGCGAGGCCCGCGCAACCTTGCCGCCTTCATGGGCGAGGCGCTGGTGCCCGCGCGCGGCTGGCTGGAAACGACTTACAGTTCCGGCCTCGTCCGCGCGCTCTGGGCACCCTGGGTTTTGCATGCCGGGCTCGGGCCGGAAGATGCCTTCTCCGGCCAGATCGCCAAGGTTATCGCCTTCGCGCTGGAGGCGGCCGGCGCGCCGATCGTCAAGGGCGGCGCGAAAAACCTGCTCGCCGCCTTCGAGGCGCTGATCAGGGAACGCGGCGGCGAGATCCGCGTCAACGCCGACGTCGCCTCGATCGTCCAGACCGGCGGCCGCGCCGGCGGCGTGCGGCTCGCCTCCGGCGAGACGTTGAACGCCGAGAAAAGCGTCATCTGCTCGGTCACGCCGACGCAGCTCTATGGCCGCCTGCTCGGCGATGCGGCTCCGAAGCGCGACGTCGAAGCGACGCGCGTTTATCGCTACGGCAAGGGCAATTTCCAGGTCCACTATGCGCTGAACAAGCCGCCCGCCTGGCGCGGCGAGGGCCTCGACAAGGTCGCGCTGCTGCATCTGACGCCGGGTTTGGATGGCGTGTCGAAAGCCTGCAACGAGGCGGTGCGCGGCCTGCTGCCGGAAGTGCCGACCATCTGCGTCGGCCAGCCGCATGTGCTCGACCCGTCGCGCTGTCCCGAGGGCAAGGCGATCCTCTGGCTACAACTGCCGGAGGCGCCGCGCCACATCAGGGGTGATGCTGCCGGCAAGCTCGAAACGCCCGCCGACGGCCGCTGGACCGAAGCGCTGCGCGAGGCCTATGCCGACCGGATCGAAGCGATCCTCGCCAACCACATCGACGGTTTCCGCGAGACGGTCATTGCCCGTCGCGCCTATTCGCCGGCCGACCTCGAAGCCATGAACATAAACCTTGTCGGCGGCGATGCCTATGGCGGCTCGTCGACCATCGACCAGTCCTTCCTGTGGCGGCCGTTCAAGGCGAGCCGCAACCACGAGACCGGCATCAAAGGCCTCTACCATATCGGCGCTTCCACGCATCCAGGCGCCGGCCTCGGCGGCGGCTCCGGCTTTCTGCTGGCGGGGAGGCTATGATGGAACAGAAGCTCGCCGAAAAGCGCCAGCGCATCTCGACCCTCGGCCAGATCGGCCTGCAGCAATTCGCGCCCTATCTGATGAACCGCATCATGGGCCGCTACAACGCCACGCTTCGCGACGACTTCCGCAAGCAGGGCCTGACCATCCCGCAGGTACGGACGCTGGCCGTGCTGTCGGTCGCCGACGGCGTCACCGTCAACGATCTCTCGGTCTACACGGTCATCGAGCAGTCGACCTTGAGCCGCACGCTCGATACGCTGGAAGGCCAGGGCCTGGTGCGGCGCGAGCAGGGCGTCACCGACAGCCGCATCCGCCATGTTTTTCTTACCGATGATGGGCGAGCGCTGTTCACCCGCGCCTGGCCCGCAATGCATGACGCTTTCGAGGCCATGTTCGACGGTATCGACGATGCCGAATACGCCGCGCTGATCGCGACGTTGCAAAAAATGCTGAAGAACATCCGCAAGCACGAGATCTAGATGCACGCGCCGCCCCATGGAAGGCGGCAACGGAAGGAGGCGGAGATGGCCGAACGGTCTTTTGCCAAGGAAGTCGAAAAGCTGAGGCTTGGCGCCGGAGAGGAATTCGCCGGCGAGGGCATCCTCGCCATCACCAAGGCGCTCTTGCAGTGCGGCGTAGGCTATGTCGGCGGCTACCAGGGCGCGCCGATCAGCCATCTGATGGACGTGCTGGCCGACGCGCAGGATATCCTGGGCGAGCTAGGCGTGCATTTCGAGGCGAGCGCCTCCGAAGCGACAGCCACCGCCATGCTCGCCGCCTCCGTGCATTATCCGATCCGCGGTGCCGCCACCTTCAAGTCGACGGTCGGCACCAATGTCGCTTCCGACGCGCTGGCCAACCTCGCCTGCGGCGGCGTCACCGGCGGCGCGCTGATCATCGTCGGCGAGGACTATGGCGAGGGCTCCTCCATCATGCAGGAGCGCAGCCATGCCTTCGCCATGAAGAGCCAGGTCTGGCTGCTCGACCCGCGCCCGAACCTGCCGTCGATCGTCAAGGCGGTCGAGGACGGCTTCGAGCTGTCCGAGGCGTCGAATACGCCGGTGATGCTGCAGGTGCGCATCCGCTGCTGCCACGTCCACGGCCACTTCATCGCCAAGGACAACAAGCGCCCGCCAATGTCTGTCGCCGATGCGCTGTCTGCGCCGCGCCGCGACACCGGCCGCATCGTGCTGCCGCCCGCCTCCTTCCTGCATGAGAAGGAAAAGGTCGCCAAGCGCTGGCCGGCGGCTGTCGATTTCATCAAAAACCGCAAGATCAACGAGATCTTCGGCTCGGACCATGGCTCGGTCGGCATCGTCATGCAGGGCGGCATGTATAATTCCGTCATCCGGGCGCTGCAGCGGCTCGGCCTTGCCGACACCTATGGCGAGACCGACGTGCCGCTTTACGTGCTCAACGCCGTCTACCCCCTGGTCGACGATGAGTTTCTCGCCTTCTGCGAAGGCAAGCAGGCGGTGCTGGTCGTCGAGGAAGGCCAGCCCAATTATATCGAGCAGGCCTTTGCCGCGATGCTGCACAAGGCCGGGCGCGGCACCAGGCTGGTCGGCAAGGAACATCTGCCGATGGCCGGCGAATATACCGGGCAGGTCATGCTCGACGGCATCGGCTCCTTCCTGCGCGCCAACGCTCCGCATCTGCTGCCGGGCGAGGTGCGGGCGCCGAACAAGGCGGGCGAGGGCGTCGACACGGCCGACCTCATCAATGTCGTTCCCGGACGGCCTCCGGGCTTCTGCATCGGCTGTCCCGAGCGACCGATCTTCGCCGCGACGAAGCTGGTCGAGCAGGAGCTCGGCAAGCACCACATCGCCTCCGACATCGGCTGCCATCTGTTCTCGATCATGCCACCCTTCGAGCTCGGCGCCACCACCATGGGCTATGGGCTGGGGCCGGCCTCGGCTTCCGCCTTCAACTCACCTGATGCCAAGCGCCGCTCGATCTCCTTCGTCGGCGATGGCGGCTTCTGGCACAACGGCCTGACCTCCTCGATCGGCAATGCTGTCTTCAACAAGAATGACGGCGTCATCGTCATCGTCGACAATTTCTACTCCGCCGCCACCGGCGGCCAGGACATCCTGTCCTCGCGCGCAAACAACCGCACCAAGTCGACCAAGCATCCGATCGATGAAGCGGTGAAGGGCATGGGCGTCAAATGGCTGCGCCATATCGACCGCACCTATGATGTCGGCAAGATGCAAGCCGCGCTGCGCGAGGCGCTGACCACCGAGGAGAAGGGGCCGAAGGTCATCGTCGCCTCGTCGGAATGCATGCTCAACCGCCAGCGCCGCGAGAAGCCGCTGGTCGACAAGGCGATCAAGGGCGGCGAGCGCGTGGTCAAGCCGAAATTCGGCGTCGACGAGGACATCTGCACGGGCGACCATGCCTGCATGCGGCTGTCCGGCTGCCCGTCGCTGTCGGTGAAGTCGCTCGACGATCCGCTGCGCGACGATCCGGTCGCCTCGATCGACCAGAACTGTGTCGGTTGCGGCAATTGCGGCGAGGTGGCGGATGCGGCCGTGCTTTGCCCGTCCTTCTACCGCGCCGACGTCGTCCACAATCCAGGCCGATGGGACCGTTTCCTGGAAGGCGCGCGCCGCGCCGCGATCGGCCTTCTGCAGCGTCGCCGCGAGAGCCGCAGATTGACGTTCGCCGATGCTTGATCAGGCTTCTCCCCTGCGCCCCAAGGCGGGCGCCTCTGACGACGAGCGGGTGATAAAACTCGCCGTGCTCGCGGTCGGCGGCCAGGGCGGCGGTGTGCTCGCCGACTGGATCACCGACGTCGCCGAGCGCAACGGCTATATCGCCCAATCGACCTCCGTGGCCGGCGTCGCGCAGCGCACCGGCGCCACGATCTATTACATCGAGATGGCCCGCGACACCGGCCGGCTGCCGGTTTTCGCGCTGTCGCCCTCGCAGGGCGATGTCGACATATTGATCGCCGCCGAGCTGATGGAAGCCGGCCGCGCCATCATCCGCGGTTTCGTCACGCCCGAACGTACGACGCTGATCACGTCCTCGCACCGCATCGCCGCCGTCTCGGAAAAGATCGAGCCGGGCGACGGCCGCGCCTCGTCGGAAAAGGTCCACGCGACGGCGCAAGCGGCGGCCAGGCGCTTCATCGCCTTCGACATGGAAAAGATCGCCGCGGACAACGGCACCATGATCTCGGCCAGCCTGCTTGGCGCGCTGGCCGGCTCCGACGCGCTGCCCTTCACCCGCGAAACTTACGAGCAGGCGATCGGCGCCGGCGGCCGTGGCGTCAAGCCGAGCCTCGCCGCCTTCGGCGCGGCCTACGAGCGCGCGCGCGGGATCGCGGCAGCGCCGGCCGGGGAAAAGGCGGCGGCGGAACCCGCCGTTGCCCAGCCCAGGCCAACGGCGAGGGTCAGCGGACCGGAAACCCTGCTCAAGGGCTGGCAGGCGCTTGCCGCTCGCGTCGCGTCGCTTCCCGAGCCCGTGCGCGACATGGCCGAGCTCGGGCTGAAGAAGGTCGTCGACTACCAGGACATCGCCTATGGCGGCGAGTATCTCGACCGGCTGGACAGAGCGGTGGCGCTGGACAATGCGGAGCGCGGCTACGCGCTGTCGATCGCCGCGGCAAAGCATCTCGCCAACGCCATGTGCTATGACGACATGATCCGCGTCGCCGATTTGAAGACGCGCTCGACCCGAGACAAGCGGGTGCGCAAGGAGGTTGGCGTGAAGGAAGGCTCGGTCCTGCAGGTCACCGAATATTTCCATCCACGCATCGAGGAATTCTGCGGCACGCTGCCGGCAGGGCTCGGAAGCTACATCGACAACCGGCCCAAGCTCGCCGCTTTCCTCGACCGCCGCATCAATCGCGGCCGCCATATCCGCACCGACAGTTTCACCGGCTTCGCCATGCTCTGGTTCATCGGCGGCCTGCGCCGCTGGCGCCGCCGCCTGCTGCGCCACAAGGTAGAGCTCGAGCATCTTGAGCGTTGGTATAGCCTGGCGCTTAGCCACGCGCGCCAGGACTACGCTTTGGCCACCGAGGTCCTGAATTGCCGCCGGCTGATCAAGGGTTACAGCGACACCCATGCCCGCGCCCAGTCGAAGTTCGACCGCGTGCTCTCGGCGCTGCCGACGCTCGAGGGCAGGGAGGACGCCGCCGACTGGATCCGCCGCCTGCGCGAGGCGGCGCTGAAGGACGAGAAAGGCGACATGCTGGACGGCGCGCTGAAGACCGTAGCGACGCTCAACGAAGGCGCTACCCCGCTAACGAAGACGTGATCCGCACCGCTCCGACGGAATTCGGCCCTGTCCTCCGTTTCACGGAGGTAGGGACAAATTTACGGAGACAACGCATGTTCGCAAAATACTTTCTGCCTCTCGCCATGGCTGCCGGCACGTTGATGCTGTCCAGTGTCGGCTCGCAGGCCATGCCGATGGCCAGGCCCGATGCTGCGCCGCTGCCCATCGAAAGCGTCGGCTGGCGCTGCGGTCCCGGCTGGCACGTGAACCGCTGGGGCAATTGCGTGCCCAACGGCCGCCGGTTCATCCGGCCCGTGCGCCATTGGCATCCCGGCTTCTGGGCGCATCACCGCTGGCACCCCGGCTATTGGAGCCGGTGACCGCTCTCGGATCGCCGTTGATGCCCGCGCTGGCAACGGCGCGGGCGGTTTGGCTAAGGTCCCACGCACAGGTTCGAAACCTCCGCGCCAGCGTTGGTGATTGGCCGAGGCTCCTCAGCCTCGTCATCCACGGGCGGAGCAAGGAGCGAAGCGACGCAGCGCAGACCCGAGGATCCATTCCGTGACGTTCAGGCGTTGCCACGGTTCAGAATTCTGCTCCGCAGCACCCACGATCAAAGTCACGGAATGGATCCTCGGGTCTCCGCGTCCGCTTCGCTCCCGCTCCGCCCGTGGATGACGAACTGACTGGCGCCGCCAGCCTATCGCTGACCGGCAAACTCACGGCTCACGCCACCAGATCCCGCATCGGCTTCACCGCCGCCGACTCCGGAAACACCTTGTCGCAAAGCACTGCCGCCGACAGCCCGAACTGGTCGGCCAGAAGCCCCTTCAGCACCGCACGCACATCGCTGGTTGGCGCCAGGTCGCGCTGTTCATAGAGCTGCGCCGGCTTCAGTCCCGGCCAGTCGGCGATGACGCGGCCGCCCTTGACCGCGCCGCCGGCGAGCAGCACCACCGTGCCGGTGCCATGGTCGGTGCCGACAGTGCCGTTGATGCGCGCCGTGCGGCCGAACTCGGTGATGGCGACGACCGCCGTGTCCTGCCAACGCTCGCCGAGCCCTTTCTCCAACTCCTCGAAGGCGCCGTCCAAGCCGCCGAGCAGATTGGCGAGCCGCCCTGTGGCGCCGCCTTCGTTGACATGGGTGTCCCAGCCGTCGAAGGCGAGCGCCGCGATGCGCGGCCCGTCGTCGGCGGCCATCAGCCGCGCCGCGCCTTGCGCCGATTGCCGCATGCCGGCGGCGTTGTCGAGGCCGCCCTTAGGCTTCATCGTCGTGCCGTCGAGCTGGTCGCCCAGCGCCATGCGGTCGGCGTCGAGCCCTTTCTGAAGCGCGGCCGCCAGCACCGGATCGCGATGGTTGTAGAGATCGAGCACACGCTCCGCCAGCGCATCGCCGGGCGTCGGCAGCGCCTGCGGTGCCCAGCCGAGCACGGGCGCGGCGCCACGGATCACCAGCGGCGTCGACGGCCCGACCGCCAGCCCGCCGAGCCTCGCCACGCGCTCGCCCGCCGGCAGGCTGGCTAAAGCCCGGTTGAGCCAGCCGGTGGTGGCGTTGCCGGGGCCCGGCAGGCCGCTTTCCAGCACGTCCTGGCCATCGAAATGCGAGCGGTCGCGGTAGCCGGTCGCGGCCGCGTGCACGACCGCCGCCTGGCCCGCCTTGAACAGGCGCGCAAACACCGGCATTGCCGGGTTGACGGCGAAGAAACCGTCAAGCGGCAATGCCGGGTTGGCGCCTGAGAGCGAAAGCGCGATGTCGCCATGCAGGCCGGCATAGTTTGGATCGCCAACCGGCCCGACGGTCGACAGCCCGTCCAGCGCGCCGCGCAGCACGACGACGATCAGGCGCGGGTCGCGCTTGTCGGCTGCGCGCGCGAAGCGCGGCAGATAGGCCCAGGCAAACAGCGCGCCGCCGGTCATCAGCACCGCGCGCCGGGAGAGGCTGGGGGTTCCGCAAAGAAGGCTCATGGCCGCATCTCCATCACTGTTACCGGCGCTGGAATTCCGGCGCCATCAGCAGCAGCGCCAGGCCTTGCTGCCTGGACTCCGCGCGCGAAATCGCCTGCCGCGTCTCGGCCGAGACGGATGTGCCGATCAGCGACGCGAGCATCTCGTCGGGATCGCCGATATCGTCCGCCTGCTTCGCCGCCTGCCACGCAATGTCCAGCCGCGTCTTGAGGCCCTCGGCGGAAACCCATGCGTCCGTCCGGTCGGGAAAGCCGTTCGGCCCCGGCGGTCGCCACAGCGGTTCGCCGAGCACGCTCAGCCAGCGAAGCGATCGTTGCGGTTCGTTGCCGGCGGTAGCGCCGACCGCCCGCCGCAGCGCCACGACATAGTCCAACGGCGAGCGCAGCTTCGTGAGCGGCGTCGACCAGGCTTCCGGCATGTCGACCAGCGTCAACGCGATCGCGCGCAGGTCGCCGTCGGTCTTGGTGAAGATCGTGGCCAGGCGGGCGATCGCCGCCGGCGGTGGATCGTCCGCGATGAAATGGCGGGCAAGCTTGGTGGCGATGTGCCGCGCGGTGGCCGGGTGACGGGCAATGTCGTTGAGCGCGGCCTCCGCCTGGCCCATGCCGCCATCGGGATAGGTCTTGCCGAGCAGCACCGCCTTGCCCGGCTGATGCGCATTGGCGTTGAAGACGAAGCTTCCCGGCTCGCCCAGCCGCCCCTCGCGGCCGGCCATCGTCCAGCCGGTCAGCATGTTCGCGAAACTGGTGACGTCGGCCTGGGCATAGCCGCTGTCGACGCCCATCGTGTGCAATTCCAGGATCTCGCGGGCGAGGTTCTCGTTGAGGCCGCGTCCGCGCCGCTTGCCGGCGCGGGAATCGGGGCCGATGGACTGCCGGTTGTCGAGATAGAACAGCATGGCCGGATGGTGCTCGACGGCCAAAAGCATATCGGCGAAGCGGCCGAGCACGAAGGGCCGGATCGCCTCGCGCTCGAAGGCGCCGGCGCAGGCCCGCACGACCGGCGCTTTGGCGACGGAGACGCAGAAATGGTTCGACCAGAAGCCGACCAGGCGCTCCACGAAGCCAGGCGTCGCAGTGAGCGCCTTGTCGAACCGGGCCTGCGCCTCGTCGCGATAGATATCGGCCTCGACACGCGGCACCGCGGGTTTGGCTTTTGCCACGGCCGGGCCGGCTGGATCATCCGCCGCCATCGGCTGCATGACAGCCGCCGCCCTCTCGGCCCGCGCCGCCTTGCGCTCCATGGCTGCCGCCATGCTGGCCTGGATCGCCGCGGTGCTGTCCAGCAGCCCGGCATTCCGTGGGTCGTCGGGGGAAATGAGCGCGATGTCCTGCTGCTTGAGCTCGGCCTCGAGGTAGCCGCGCGGATCGGCGGCGATCTTGCCAAACTCGTCGCCGGGTTTCGCGCCGAGGCCGAAGCGGTTGAGCGCCACCAGGGCGGGGTCCGGCGAGACGGAATTTGCAAACGGTGCGGCCAACGAAGCCTCCGTTGAAGCCGTCGGTTTCATGGATCATCGGGGATCCTCACGATGACGGCCACAGCACCGGCATCGCGAAGGGTTGTTACCAGCGGCGCCAGTGGTGCCAGCGATGGTAGGGATGCCAGACGGGGCCGATATAGACGCGCGGTCCGCCCCAGTAGTAATAGCCAGGATAGATCACGCGGCGATTGGGCACGCAGCGGCCCCAGTGGTTGGGATGCCAGCCTGGACCGCAGCCCCAGGCGACGTGCTCTATCATTGCGGGCGCCGGCGCAACAGGTGCGATCGGCATCGCTGAGGCGGCGCTTGCGGCGGCCGTTCCGCCGAGGGCGAGCGCAGCCGCGATCGAATATTTTGCCAGACTGTTCATGCGATACTCCCGAGAGTTTCGAGGTTGAAGAGAACCTGCCGCCGCCAAAGGCGGTCGCAGGCCTGTCCCTCTTCCCTTGAACGGGGCGTGCTCGCCGTTTCCGTCGCCGCCTATGGCGATTTTTTTGCAGGCGGCGGCTGCCGGCCGGCGCGTCGCAACAAGGCGTCCGCCAGCAGCCGGCGGTCCTCCGGCGAGCCCGATGCGGCGAATTCGATGATGCGTTGCTCGATCCGGGTGCGCACGGTGACATCGGCATTGCGCGCGCGCTCCAGGGCGGCGGCAAGCGCGTTGGTGTCGAGAGCCGGCTGTTGCAGAAGGTTTGCCGCCTCACGCCGCGCGGCTTGGCCGTCGAGGATCACGTCGCGCGACTGCCGGCGAACGTCGCGCAACGCTTGGCGGAAGACCTTGCGGTCGGCGGCAGGCAACCTACCGCCAGCCGATTCCAGCGAATAGCCCGGATTGGACTTGCCGATCAGCCAGCCGGCGCCGCCGGCCACCGCGCCGATCAGAAAAACATTCAGCACCAGCGATGCCGCGACAAGACGGGGGCTCATAGGTTTTCCTCGTAAGGATCGGCGTCGGGGCCGGCATCGCCGAACGACGTCGCATTGGCATCCATCACATAATGGTCGGGCTGCATATCCGGGCTGACGACGGCCACCAGCGCCAGCCCGGCCACGGCGCCGGCCAGGCCGACACCCGCAAGCCCGAAGCCCAGCCACCAGAACCGTCGGCGGCGGCTCTGCCTGACCTCGGCCGCTGCCCGGACGACAATGGTGCGATGGAGCGCCGGGCTGGGTGCGTCGACCCGATGTCGGTCGAGCATGGCGTCGAGCCTGCCGGCGCGCGCCAGGATAGCGCGGCCCTCGTTGGTGTCGGCAAACAGCATCGCGGCCGCCTGATCGGCCGGCGGCCAGCGGTGCAAGGCGCTGCCATAGGCATCCGCCAGCGCGGCGAAGCGCTTGGCATCTATCGGGCCTTCCGTTCTCTTCTCAGCCATCCCGTTCCCCCTTCCGCCGTTCCGACGTGGCCCCCCACGTCCTTGCCCGCAACGCCGGCAATGCCTTTGCTGTCTCAGTCATTGCCATCGTCTCCAATGAGCATGGCCTGCAAAGCGCGCCGGCCGCGCGCGAGCAGGCTTTCCAGCGCATCGACGCTGACTTGCATGGCGCTGGCGGCCTCGATGTTGGACAGCTCCTGATAATAGACCAGCACGATCGCCTCGCGTTGGCGCGGCGCGATGCGCTGCAGTGCTTGGTTGACCCTGCGCTCGTCGTCGTCAGGCATTGCATCGGGAAGCGGCGTTTCATCGGCCACCTCCGGCAGCTCGTCCGTCGTCCATTCGCGCCGGCGCCGCAGCCGGTCGTAGCAGAGGTTGAGCGCGACGCGGTGGACCCAGGTGTCGAAGCGTGCGTGCCCCTGGCGCCAGCCCGAGGCATGGCGCCAGATGCGCACGAAAGTCTCCTGGGCGACGTCCTCTGCTTCCGCCGGGTCGCCAAGCATCCTGGCGGCCAGGGCCAGGATGCGCGGCAGCTTGCGCGCCACCATCACCTGCACCGCGGCGGTGTCGCCGGTGCCGATGCGGCGTACCAGTTCCTCGTCCGGATCGGCGCCCATCACGTCGGGCGCTCGCGGCTGTCATCGTGCGGCATAGCCTCTTGGTCATTGCTCCTGATTGGGAGCGGTTTTATGGCCCGGCCTCTCGTCGGCGCCGAGCACGCCGTCGCTATTCTTGTCGAGCCTGGCGAAGCGCTCGGCGAGAAAGGCGTCGAGCTCGCCCCTGTCGACGAAACCGTCCTTGTTGGCGTCGATGCGCGCGAAGGATTTGGCCGGATCGCCCTTGGCCTTGCGCGCGGTCTGGAAAGCGGTCCATTCGGCGAGGCTGACCTTGCCGTCATTGTCTGTGTCGGCCCGCATGAACGCCCTTTCCCGGCGCGCCTCGAACTTTTCCAGCGTCAGGCCGGATTTGGGTTGGTCAGACTTGGCGGCCGGAGCCGGGCTGCTCGGCGCCGTCTGGGCCGGGGCAGGGGGCGGCGTCGTTGTCTGGGCGACCGCGGCCGCGGTCTGCAGGCCAAGGGCAACGACGAATATGGTGGGGCGGATCATGCTCTCGTCTCCGGTTGGGCGCGGCCATTGGCGGCCACGCTTCAGCCGTTGAACGCGAGACAGAGCAAAATCCGTCGGTCTTTTTCGACCGGACACCAACCTACCGGATCCGGCGCAGCCGGATCGAAGGATTGCTAAGCACAGGAGGCGACGGCTATCTCGGCTGGTCGACCGCCACCAACTGGTCCTGCTTGAAACCTGCATGTTGCGGCGTCCAGACGTCGCCCTCGCGGTTGAACCAGTGGCACAGATACGTGCCGGAAGCCGCCCCGTCGCTGACAGTCATTTCGGGGCCTCCGGACTTCAGCCTGACGACGTCTCCGGTCTTGAAACTATTGGGCATTTCGACCTCCCATGCTGACAAAGGGAGTTTCCCACCAACAGCTGTTCCCGACAATGGCCGAGATGCGCCGATCACGTGGTGCAGGGGGAAGGCGTGAGAATGATGCCGCTTGTGAAACACGCCAGGTAGCACCGTGGGCGTGGCCAGATCATGTCGAGGCTTTGGAGCCGAAGCGAGCGACCCGGTCGCTCCTTGGGTTCAATCGGTGTCGCGCCGTGGGGCCGGCGGCTGTGCCGATTGGCTGTCTTCTGTGGCCGGGCGGACGGTCATGGACCTTTCATCGGGCCACAATGCCTGTGCCTTCATCACCGCCGCCAAAAGATTGTCTGCTTCAACGCTTCCGATTTCAGTTAGAAGCTGTCTGCTGCCCCCTGCTCTGAAACCGACGTGATAGACCGTCCAACTCCTCATTGCATTTCCGGCAGATTGCGTCACGGCACGGGCACGCGGATGGAAGCCCGGCTCGCTTTTGTGGTTAGGATTTTGAGATCCGCAAGCCGGGCATGCACCGACCGATAGGGCGGGGGGCTTGGGGTTATCAGCCGGTGCGATCGCGAGACTGTCTGATTTGCCCGCCAGCCCACAATCGACCGAGGTCCATCCTGCCGAACGCATTGGTCCGAAAGGACCAAAGATATAGCCCCTTATTCCGTTGGGGCAGGTTGCCTGCGCCGGTGACTTTTTGTCATCCGCCGATGGCCCATGGTTCACGGCAGACCGCTCAAGCGCTCGGCCTCCGCTAATGCGCCTGGGCAGAGATGGCGGGGACCGGCGAATCGCGGGACGTGAACCGCTGGACCTCACAGGCCCAGCATTTCGCCGGAGCCTGTGAGGAAGATCCGCCCTAGCCCCCGTTAGCAGGTGCCGGTGCCGGTTTGGCGGGAGCGGCGGGCTTGGAGACGGACGGTGCGGACGGCGCCTCAACCTTGGGCGTGTTCACGCTAACGTTCACATCCTTACCTCCGCCCCCATTTATGTTTATCACCCCCGTGAAGAATAGTAGGGCAACAACTGCGATGATGCCAAGGATTATCGCAACGGCTGTTCCGCCACCACCAGAGTTTACGACTGTAGGGCCGTCAGACATGGCTTTTCTCCTTTTCTTGAGTTCTCACACGGAAGAAAAGAGAACTTTGTGGTATTTGTTCCGCACTCGGGCCACAGTCTTAAAGTACATACGACCGAAGTCCATTGACTGGAATGCCCAGACGGTTGTCGCCGAGCTGTAACAGAATGAAAAAACCCGCCGGCCGAAGCCAGCGGGTGAAGGTGGTTGGGCTCGGCCCCGCCAGGACCGAGCGCCCTATCATGTGCACACGGCCGAACTGGTCGCGCCTACAAATGTTAGGGCTAAAGGAAATTCCGAAGCACGGTCTAGGCGAGCAGGGAGAAAGTTAGCTGATCAGACGGTGAAGTTCGCGGTCGCTCAGGTCTACAGCCTTCGGCATCAGGTGTTTCTGTGCGGTTTCTGTACAAATCCGGCGAGGCGATCGGCTAAGTTATTGGAATTTTGGTGCCGCTTGCGTGACTCGAACACGCGACCCCATCATTACGAATGATGTGCTCTACCAACTGAGCTAAAGCGGCCCGGGAAGCGCTGAGCTTCCAGAATGGGCTGGGTGATAGACTCAACCGCTCGCTAATTCAAGATGGGCAGCGGTGAATTCCGGCCTCGCCGGCGGCAATTCCGATCTACGGTTACCGCGCGACGGGCGCCGGCGCGGCCCGCGGCGGCGTGCGGGTAAGCGGTCCTTCGCATCCGGCTGGCCGGCGCGGCTGCAGCCGCGGTGACGAAAAATGTTGATTCTTCAACAAAAAATGCCGAAATGGCTTTGGCCGGCAAGGCGGCCGCTCGCCGTTGATCGATTGGTCGTCTGCGGCCGACGACCAGACAACCGGGAGCGAACGCGCAGAGGGAGCTCGCTTGGACCCCATCGAGAAAGCGATCCGCAATGCCTTCGAGAAAGGCAATGCCGAGGACCGGGCGTTCCGCGAGAGGGTCTATCGATCCGCTTTTGCCGCGCTCGACCGCGTCCTGCAGGCCAATCCGAACGTCACGGTTGAGGCCGCCATCGGTCGCCGCAAGGCAGTCCAGGCCAAGATCACCGAGATCGAATCGGAGTTCCTGCCGGCCGTGCCAGAGGTGACGCTGCCGCCGGAAAACGTAGCGCCCACCGGCAATGGCGCACCGGACCCCCGCGTCGAAGCGCCGTCCGAATCGGCCGCGCCGTCTGTCGACGCGCCGCTGCCGCCGTCGCAAACCGCGCCCTCGCCCTCGATCACCGTCGACGGCCCGGTCCAGCCCGATGCTTCGGACCGGCCGCGTGCGCGTGTGCTGCCGCGCGTGCCCGACATCATGCCGGATGAGACAGCGCTTCCCGATGCGCCCTCGCTCGATGATTCGCCGGGTGCTCCCGTCGGCAACGGCGCGCAGGTCGCGCCCGACCGTGACGAGCGGCGCATCAGGGGCCGGCGCTTGCCGCTCACCGCGATCTTCGTCGTCGCGACATTGCTCGCGGCCGCCGGCATCGGCCTCTACTTCGCCAAGCAGACCGGTGTCTTCAAGACGGCGGCCGAGCTCAACACCGGCCCGCCGGAGCCGGCGCCGGCGCTGGACGACGAGGACTCCTCGCAGCCGACCGAGCCAGGCTCGCCGCAGAAACCGGGCGAAGCCGACCAGTCGAAGAACTGGATCAACGTCTTCTCGCCCGCCGACCCGACCCATGTCAGCGCGCCGTCCGACGCCGCCGCCGAGGTGATGAAGGACGACACCGGCCAGTTCCTGCGCATCCGCTCGGGCGCGTCCGGTTCGGCCATCGCCTTCGATGTCGGTCAGGGCGTGCTGGAGAAGCTTGCGGGCAAGCATGCCATGTTCGACATCGTCGCGCGTTCGGAAGAAGGCAAGGAGACGCAGATCTCGATCGACTGCAATTTCGGCGATCTCGGCGATTGCGGCCGCAAGCGCTACGCGGTCGGCCACGAGCGCAACGAATATCTGTTCGACGTGCAGTTCCCGAACAAGCATCCGGGCGCCGCCGGCACGATCGCCGTCAATTCCGATTTCGACCAGAAGGGCAAGTCGGTGGATATCTACGAGATACGCGTCTCGATAGCGCAGTGATCGCGCCGCTCTATCCGCCAACGCAGGCGCTGCACCCCACCCGCGCCTTCGGCGCGACCTCCCCATCAAGGGGAGGTAGAAGGTCGCGCCACCCCCTGCCTCCCTTTTTTGATGGGGAAGGTCGGTGCGAAGTGACGGGTGGGGTGAAGCGCCGGCGCTGGTCTATTAACGATCCAGCAATGCCTGCAGCGTCTCGATTCGGTCGGCCTCCGCCGCCGGCTTGTCCCAACGCAGCCGTGAGATGCGGGGAAAGCGCATCGCGACGCCCGATTTGTGGCGGGTCGAGCGGTTGAGG
Organism: Mesorhizobium sp. CA6; assembly: GCF_020165035.1. Lineage (NCBI taxonomy): Bacteria > Pseudomonadati > Pseudomonadota > Alphaproteobacteria > Hyphomicrobiales > Phyllobacteriaceae > Mesorhizobium > Mesorhizobium sp. CA6. The sequence continues at coordinate 95,463 of NZ_JAIUHI010000016.1, forward strand.
CCTTCGAACGCCACCTCCAGCACCAGGCCGTTCCTGCGGTCGGCGCGCACCGAGCGCACGGGCCCGAAACGCTCGATCGTGTTATCGCGCACATATTTGTCGATTTCTCTCAGCTCCTCGTCGGTGAAGCCGAAATAGGCCTTGCCGACCGGCACCAGCTCTTCTGAGCCCTCCGGACCGGACCAGACGCCGAATGTGTAGTCGGAATAGAAGCTGGAACGCTTGCCATGACCGCGCTGCGCATACATCAGCACCGCGTCGATGGTGTGCGGGTCGCGCTTCCACTTGAACCACGGGCCCTTCGGCCGGCCGGCGAGATAGGGCGAATCCCAGCGCTTCAGCATCACCCCTTCGATGATCGGATGCGGTGGCGCCTGGCGCAGCCGCTCCAGCATCTCCCAGTCGGAAAACGCGACCAGCGGCGAGAGATCGAAACGGCTCGGGTCGAGGGTTTTGACGAAAGCCTCGAGTCGCTTGCGGCGCTCGGCGAAGGGCAGCGCGCGCAGGTCCTCGCCGTCGATCTGCAGCGCGTCGTAGCAGCGCATGAAGGCCGGATATTGCTGCTGGATCTTTGGCGACACGCTCTTGCGGTTCAGCCGCTGCTGCAGGTCGGAGAACGTTCCGGTCGCCTCACGCGGGTCGCCGACCAGCAATTCGCCGTCGAGCGCCGCCTCGAAATTCATGGCGGCGGCAAGGTCCGGGAAGGCGCCGGACACGTCGTCGCCGGTGCGCGAATAAAGCCGGCGCACACCGCCTTCGCACACCGCCTGCACGCGTATACCGTCCCACTTCCATTCCGCCGCATAATCGGCCGGGTCGAGCTTTTCGAGGTCGCTGTCGTCGACGGCATTGGACAGCATCACCGGACGGAACAGCGCCAGCGCGGCGCTCGTTGGCTTTTCCGCCCGGCCCTCGAGCCAAGCGAACAGCTCGGTGTAAGGCGGCGCCAGCCCATGCCAGAGCTCCTCGATCTCAGCGACGTCGACTTGGCCAAGGTCGGCCAGCGCCTGCTTGGCGAGCCGCGCCGACACGCCGATGCGCAAGCCCCCGGTGACCAGCTTGATGATGGCGAAGCGCGCTGAGATGCTGGCGTCGTCGAGCAGCCGTGACAGAACCTTCGGCCCGTCGGAGCGGCTTGCCGCCTGCAGTCTGGCTACCACCTCGGCAAGCGTCGGCACATGATTGGGGATGTGCCCTTGTGGTTGCGGCCAGACCAGCGACACCGTCTCGGCGAGATCGCCGACATAGTCGTAGGAATAGCCGAACAGCACCGGGTCCATGCGCTCGACCACCAGCGCGCGCAGCATCGCCGGCTTCACCGCCGCGATCGAGAGATCGCCGGTGATGGCGGCGAGCGCCAGACCGCGATCGGGATCCTCGACGCTGCGGAAATAGTCGGTCAGCAGCGTCAGCTTGCCGTTGCGCGACGGCGTCAGCACGAGACGGTCGAGGAGCTCGGCGAAGCGGTTCATGGGCGGCACGCCAATGACGAAGGCCGGCGCGAGGCACCCCCCTCTGTCCTGCCGGACATCTCCCCCGCAAGGGGGGAGATTGGCAGTTTCGGCCTTGCCGCCCATCCTGCAACGTCGATGATTGGCGAAGGCCGTCGCGACATCCGATCTCCCCCCTTGCGGGGGAGATGGCCGGCAGGCCAGAGGGGGGTGTGAAGGATCGCGGCGTTGCCAATTCCCGCATCAAGAATCGCCATCAATCGCCCTCATCCTCATACCCTACGAGATGCAGCGGCCGCGCCGCGATGCCCTCCAGCTCGCACCAGCGCACCAGCGCCTCCTCGCGGCCATGCGTGACCCAGATTTCCTCCGCGCCGGTTTCCCTGATCGTGATGATCAGCTCGTCCCAATCGGCATGGTCGGAAATGATCAGCGGCAGCTCGACGCCGCCTTGCTTGGCGCGCTGGCGGATGCGCATCCAGCCCGAGGCGAAGCAGGAGATCGGGTCGGGAAAACGCCGCGCCCAGCGGTCGGCGAAGGCCGACGGCGGGCCGACGACGATCGCGCCGGCGAAGTCGGCCTTGCCGCGGCTTTCCACCGTCCCCGGCTCGAGCTTGCCGAGATCGATGCCTTGGCTCTGATAATATTCGCTGAGCTTCGCCAGCGCGCCATGGATATAGATCGGCCTGTCGTAGCCGGCGTCGCGCAACAGCCGCATCACGCGCTGCGCCTTGCCGAGCGCATAGGCGCCGATCAGATGCGAGCGTTCGGGAAATTGCGCCGCCGATTTGAGCACACGCGCGATCTCGTCCTGGTCCGGCGGATGGCGAAACACCGGCAGGCCGAAGGTTGCTTCGGTGATGAAGACATCGCATCGGATAGGCTCGAATGGCAGGCAGGTGGCGTCCTTCTGACGCTTGTAGTCGCCGGAGGCGACGATGCGCATGCCCGCATGCTGGACGCAGATCTGCGCCGAGCCCAACACATGCCCCGCCGGATGGAAGGTCACGGCGACGCCGTTGATGTCGATTGTCTGGCCGAAAGCGGCCGCCTGCGTGGTTCCGGCGAAATCCTCGCCATAACGCAGCCCCATGATGTCGAGCGTCTCTTGCGTGGCCAGCACCGAGCGGTGGCCGGAGCGCGCATGGTCGGAATGGCCATGCGTGATCAGCGCCCGCCCGACCGGCCGTACCGGATCGATGAAGAAATCGCCGGGCGGGCAGTAGAGGCCCTCCGGCCGGGGCTTGAGCAGGTCGCTGGCGCGCATGGCTTTGAACATAGTGGCTAAATTTGCCTCGGGAAGCCTGTTGCAAGAGACTGCTGACTCGTCCTACAGCCCCTTGCCGGCTCCGCCTCGCCGGTGGGATTTTTCAAAAGATGAAACCGCTCCAGGCCTCCTCGGGCGATTTGAACGCCGATCGTCGCGCCGATTTCGCCGAGACGCTGCTCGCCTCGGGCGAGCTGGCGCAGGCGGCCGAGCTTCTGCTTGGCGCGCTGGAGCTGGCGCCGCAATGGGCGGCGGGCTGGTTTCGCCTCGGCGAGATGCAGGAGGCGGCAGGCCTGCTCGACCAAGCCGCGCAGGCCTGGGCCATGGCGCTGAAGCTCGAGCCCGCGGACCGCCTTGGCGCCGCGCTGAAGCTTCAACTGATCGGCAAGGCGCCCGCCGCCGAGGCGCCGCCCAGCGCCTTTGTCGAGACCTTGTTCGATCACTACGCCGACAGTTTCGAGGACTCGCTTGTCGGGAAGCTCGGTTATGGGCTGCCGGATTTTCTCTGGCGCGCCATAAGCAAGGCACGGCCCGGCCGGTTCCGGCTGGCCCTCGACTTCGGCTGCGGCACCGGCCTGATGGGCGAGAGGCTGCGCCCGTTCGCCGACCGGCTGGAGGGCTACGACATCTCGGCCGGCATGCTGAGGAAGGCGAAGGCCAAGGGCATCTACGACCGGCTGGCCAAGGCCGACCTCCAGCATTTCTCTTACACAGGCGCCAAGGCCGACCTCGTGGTCGCGGCCGACGTGTTCATCTATCTGGGCGCGCTCGAACGCATTGTCGGTGCGGTCGCGAACATGCTTGCCGATGGCGGCCTGTTCGCCTTTTCGCTCGAGACGCTTGCGGGCGACGGCGATTTCGCCCTTTTGCCGTCGCGGCGTTATGCCCATTCCGAGGCCTATGCGCGGCTATTGCTCGCGGCAAACGGCCTTGCGGTCCTGTCGCTGGAAAGCACGGTTATCCGGCACGACCGGCGGGATCCGGTCGAGGGCCTGGCCATTGTGGCTGGGTTTCCCGCTGCAGCCGCCGAGCTGGGGAATCCGGCAACGGCATGAGGTCGACCTTGCTGCGAAAAAGCCCGAATGGCATGGTCCCGGTTGCGCGGGGCGGATACCGAGTCTTTGTTTTTGCGCAATTCCGGACGGAAAACCACGAGGCACTTTTCCTGGAATTGCCCTAGGGAGATATCCATGCGCTGGACCATGGTTGCGTTGGCGTCTTGCCTGACGGTCTCCGGCTGTGTCGGCGGCACGTCGATGGCCGAGCGTCAGGACGAGGATGTCCAATCCTCATTGCAATATGACGATGTGCCTTGCGACCAGTTGCTGGCGCAGCGCAATCAGCTGGCGCGGCAGAACAATCTGCCCGTCACTGCCAAGCCGGGCTTCTCCAATCCGGCCATGGGCTTCGGCCCGTTCATGCCGGATATGCGCTCCAAGGCGCAGCGCGCCAGCAACAAGGCGAGCGGCGAGATCGACGCCATGAACCGCTCGATCGAACGCCGCGACTGCGGCAAGCCGAAGAAGAAGGAGACGCTTGGGCTGCCCGGCTCGAAACCTTCCTGAGCGTTCGATTCGATATTCCGTTTGACGCTCGGCTGGACCGACGAGCGTTTGACCGCGCTTGAAAGACCGCCCGATGAACCTCTCAGACCTCGGCGACCGCATCTGCATCCTGGGCCCGTCCAATAGCGGCAAGTCCACCCTTGCCGACGCGATAGCGCGCAAGCGCGGCCTGGAACCCGTTCACCTCGATCAGCTCTTTCATCTGCCCAATACGGATTGGGAGCAGCGCCCGAGGGCCGAATTCATTGCCCTGCACGATGCCGCGATAGCCGGCGAGCGCTGGGTGACGGACGGGAACTATTCGGTTTGCATGCCGCAGCGACTTCGGCGGGCGACAGGCTTGATTCTGCTGGATATCTCCACGGCCGCGAGTCTTCTGCGCTATTTAAGGCGAACGCTGTTCGAGAAGGACAGGCTCGGTGCTCTGGAAGGCGGGCGCGACAGCATCAAATGGGACATGATCCACCACATCGCCGTCATCACGCCGCGAAACCGCAGGAAATACCGGGCGATGTTCGACGCGCTCGATCTGCCGAAGCTGCAGCTGTCTTCGCTGCGGGCGATCAAGCAGCGCTTCCGCGACTGGGGTCTGACTCCCGATTAATACCCCGCCTCGCGGTCAACCAGGTTCTCGAGCTTCTCGCCGCGCTCGAAGGCGGCAATCTGGCGAAGCATGATCGGCACCAGATGCGCCGGGTCCGACGTCGCCGCCGCATGCGGCGTGACGAACACTTTCGGATGGCTCCACAGCGGGCTGGTCTTCGGCAGCGGTTCGACCTCGAACACGTCGAGGCTCGCTTCCTTCAGCGTGCCGTCGTCCAGCGCGCGCAAAATGTCGGCGTCCTTCTGCAGCCGTCCGCGCCCGGCATTGATCAGCACGGCGCCGCCGAGCCCGTTGCGCCGGCGCAGTTCCTTGAGCAGTCCGTAATTGACGATGCCCTGGGTCTGCGGCGTGAGCGGCAAGAGCACAACCAGGATGTCAGTGGCATTGAGGAAGGGGATCAGCCCCGCCTCGCCGGCATAGGTCGAAACGCCCTTCATCCCCCGCTCGCTGCGCGACCATCCGTTGACGGCGAAGCCGAGCGACAACAACGCCGAAGCCGCGGCGCGGCCAAGACTGCCAAGCCCCATGATGCCGACGGAGACGTCGCCCGCCACCCGTTGCGGCGGCTCGTGCCAGATCTTCTTTTGCTGCTGGGCCCGGTAAAGCGAGGCCTGCCGATGGTGGTCGAGCACGCGCCAGACGACATATTCGACCATGTGCTGGGTAAGATTGTCGGCGGCGATCTTGACGATCGGCACGTCGGGCAGGCCTGGATCGGCAAAGATGTGGTCGACGCCGGCGCCGATCGAGAAGATGGCGCGCAGATTGGGCAGCGACTTGAGAAGGTTGGGCTTCTGCTTCCACACCACCGCATAGGTGATCGAAGGATCGTCGGCGCCGTTCGGCTCCAGCACGACCTCGCGCTCGGCCGACAGCAGCTCGTGCCAGCGCTGCGGGTGGATGCCCGTGAGGGCAAGCAGGATTTTGCCTTTTTCCATTCTCGGATTTTTCTTCCCTGTTTCGCCGGTGCGGATCCGGCTACTCGCTGACCACGCCGGTCGGCGCGGTCTCGATCTTGAAGGCCGCCGCCATCAGCGCCCGCGTATAATCGGTTTGCGGGCTGCTGAAAATCTGCTCGGAAGGTCCCGCCTCGACGATCCGGCCATTGCGCATGACGATGACATCATTGGCAAGGGCGCGGACGACCTTGAGGTCGTGGCTGATGAAGAGGTAAGCGAGATTGTGCTTGGCCTGCAGGCTGCGCAAAAGGTCGACCACCTGCGCCTGCACGCTCATGTCGAGCGCGGAGGTCGGCTCGTCGAGCATGACGAAGCGCGGGTTGAGCACCATGGCGCGGGCGATGGCGACGCGCTGGCGTTGGCCGCCGGAGAATTCATGCGGATAGCGGTGGCGCGTTTCGGGATCGAGGCCGACCTCCTTCAGCACGGCGACCACCTTGTCGTCGCGCTGGTCGGCCGAGAGCTTCGGCTCGTGGATCTTCAGTCCTTCCTCGATGATCTCCGAGACCGACAGGCGCGGGCTGAGCGATCCGAACGGATCCTGGAAGACGATCTGCAATTCGCGCCGCAGCGGCCGCATGGCGCCGAAGGACAGCTGGTTGATGTCGCGTCCGTTGAAATTGATCGTACCGGTCGAGGAGATCATCCGCGCGAGCGCCAGCCCCAGCGTCGTCTTGCCCGAGCCGGATTCGCCGACGACGCCAAGGGTCTGGCCGGCCCGCACTGTGACGTCGATGCCGTCCACGGCCTTCACATGGTCGACCGTGGTCCGGAAGAAGCCCTTCTTGATCGGGAACCAGACCTTGATGTCCTTGCCGGTCATGACGGATTTGGCGCCCGGGTCGGTTGTGGGCGGCTTGCCCTTCGGCTCGGCCGCGAGCAGATGCTTTGTATAGTCATGTCGCGGATTGGCGAAGATTTCTCTGGTCGGGCCGCTCTCCACGATCTTGCCCTTGGTCATGACGCAGACGCGGTCGGCGATCCTGCGCACGATGCCGAGATCATGCGTGATGAACAGCAGCGACATGCCCTTGCGGGCTTTGAGCTCCGCCAGCAATTCCAGGATCTGCGCCTGCACGGTGACGTCGAGCGCGGTCGTCGGCTCGTCGGCGATCAGAAGCTCCGGCTCGTTGGCCAGAGCCATGGCGATCATGACGCGCTGGCGCTGGCCGCCGGAGAGCTGGTGCGGATAGGCGTCGAGGCGTTTCTGCGGATCGCGGATGCCGACTTCGGTGAGCAGTTCCAGCGTGCGGGTGCGCGCGGCTTGGTCACGCAGGCCCTGATGCAATTGCAGCACCTCGACGATCTGCTGCTCGATCGTGTGCAGCGGGTTGAGCGAGGTCATCGGCTCCTGGAAGATCATGGTGATCTTGTTGCCGCGCACGCCGCGCAACGCCTTCTCGTCCATGGCGAGCAGGTTGGCCCCACTGAACAGGATCCTGCCCGACGGATGGCTGGCGGCGGGATAGGGCAGGAGCTTCAGCACCGACAGCGCCGAGACCGATTTACCCGAGCCGGATTCGCCCACCAGGGCCAGCGTCTCGCCCTTGGCGATGTCGAATGAGATGTGATCGACGGCGATCGCCTGGTTGCCGCCTTGCGCGAAGGCGACGCTCAGGTCCTGGACGGAAAGCAGGGCTTGGCTCATTTGAACGTCTTGCGCGGATCGAAGGCGTCACGCGTCGCCTCGCCGATGAAGACCAGCAGGGACAGCATCAGCGAGATCACGATGAAGCCGGAGATGCCGAGCCAGGGGGCGTTGAGGTTGCGCTGCGCCTGTTTCAGCAATTCGCCGAGCGAGGCCGAGCCCGGCGGCAGGCCGAAGCCAAGATAGTCGAGCGAGGTCAGCGTCGAGATCGAGCCCGAGAGCAGGAAGGGCAGGAAGGTCAACGTCGCCACCATGGCATTCGGCAACAGGTGGCGGAACATGATGGTGAGGTTCGGCACGCCCAGCGCGCGCGCCGCGTTGACATATTCGAAGTTGCGCGCGCGCAGGAATTCGGCCCGCACCACGCCGACCAGCGCCACCCATGAAAACAGCAGCATCAGGCCGAGCAGGATGAAGAAGCCGGGCGGCAGGATGGCCGAGATGATGAGCAGCAGATAGAGAACCGGGATCGCCGACCAGATCTCGATGAAACGCTGGAAGAGAAGGTCGGTCCAGCCGCCGAAATAGCCTTGCACCGCGCCGGCCGCGACGCCGATCAGCGACGAGCCGAGCGTCAGGATCAGGCCGAACAGAACCGAGATGCGGAAGCCATAGAGCACCCGCGCCAGCACGTCGCGGGCCTGGTCGTCCGTGCCCAGCCAGTTCCAGTTGCCGACGGTGCAGTTGGCGTCGGCCTCGCCTTGCGGATACTGGCTGCAGCGCGTCTTCTTGTCGTAAAGCCAGGACGGCTTTGCCGGCGCCGGTTCCGGAATGGCGTTGTTGACCGTCTGATAGGAATAACGGACCGGCGGCCAGATCATCCAGCCATTGGAGTTGATCTCGTCCTGGATCACCGGATCGCGATAGTCGGTGACGGCGTAGAAACCGCCGAACTTCTCCTCCGGATAGGCGACCAGGACCGGAAACAGGATCTCGCCCTTGTAGGAGGCGACGATCGGCTTGTCGTTGGCGATCAGCTCTGAGAACAGCGACAGCACGAACAGGAACAGGAAGATCCAGAGCGACCAGTAGCCGCGCCGGTTGGCTTTGAAATTCTGCAGCCGCCGCTGGTTGAGCGGCGACAGAAATGGCCTGCGAGGCCGCGCCGGCGCGCTTTCGATCGCCGCCTCGGCCATCAGATGTCTCTCCGCTCGAAGTCGATGCGCGGATCGACCCAGGTGTAGATCAGGTCGGACAGAAGGCCGACGAACAGGCCAAGCAGCGAGAAGATGTAGAGGGTGGCGAACACCACCGGATAGTCGCGGTCGATCACTGACTTGAAGCCGAGCAGGCCGAGGCCGTCGAGCGAGAAGATGTTCTCGATCAGCAGCGAGCCGGTGAAGAAGGCCGAGATAAAGGCGCCGGGAAAACCGGCGATGACGATCAGCATGGCGTTGCGGAACACGTGGCCGTAGAGCACCTTGTGCTCCGACAGCCCCTTGGCGCGCGCCGTCACCACATATTGCTTGCGGATTTCTTCGAGGAAGGAGTTCTTGGTGAGCAGGGTGGTCGTCGCGAAAGCCGAGAGCACGAGCGCCGTCAGCGGCAGCGTCATGTGCCAGAAGTAATCGGCGATCTTGCCCGGCCAGGAGAGCTGATCCCAATTGTCCGAAACGATGCCGCGCAGCGGAAACCAGTCCCAGAACGAACCGCCTGCGAACAGCACCATGAGCATGATGCCGAACAGGAAGCCTGGAATGGCATAGCCGACGATGACGACGCCGCTGGTCCACACGTCGAAGGTCGAGCCGTCCTTCACCGCCTTGCGGATGCCGAGCGGGATCGAGATCAGGTAGGATAAAAGCGTGATCCAGAGGCCGATGGAGATGGAGACGGGCATCTTCTCCAGGATCAGGTTCAGCACCGAGATATCGCGGAAATAGCTGTCGCCGAAATCGAAGCGGATATAGTTCCACAGCATCATGCCGAAGCGCTCGAGCGGCGGCTTGTCGAAGCCGAACTGCTTTTCCAGCTTCTTGATGAATTCGGGATCGAGCCCCTGCGCGCCGCGATATTTCGAGCCGACATCACCGGCCACGTCGAAATTGCCGCCGCCGGCGTCGCCGCCACCGCTGCCGAGGCGGTCGTTGCCGCCCTGGTTGGTCAGCCGGGCGATCACCTGTTCGACCGGCCCGCCCGGGGCGAACTGGATGACCGCGAAGGAGATCGCCATGATGCCGAACAGCGTCGGGATCATCAGAAGAATGCGGCGCAGGATATAGGCGCCCATCAGGCGACGGGCCCCGCGCGAACAGTGATGTCAGGCTTTGCCAATCTTTGCCGCCTTGCCCTTGTCGAACCACCACAGCGCCTCGACCGGAAAGCCGAAATCAGGTTTCTGTTCGGGAAAGCCGAACATGTCCCAATAGGCGCTTCGGTGATTCGCCAGATACCAACTTGGAATCCAATCGCGCCGCGCGCGCAAGGCCCGGTCCAACGCTCGCATGGCGGTGGTCAGGCTTTCACGATCCTTGGCGGCGCCGACGGCATCGATCAGCGCATCGACTGCCGGGCTTGCAACGCCCGACAGGTTGCGCGAGCCCGATACGGCGGCGCTTCGCGAGTGGAAGAAAATTTCCAGATCGTCGCGGGTCGGCGTGGCGCTGAAATTGAAGGCGGCCGAGAGCAGGTCGAAATCGAATGTCGATTGCCTGAGCTGGTACTGCGCCGAATCCACCAGGCGGATCGAGGCATCGATGCCGATGGCCTTCATGTTGGCGACCCAGGGCGAATAGACCTGCACGAAGGTCTCGTCGTCGACCAGGAATTCGGCTGCCAGCCGCCCGCCCTTGTCATTGACCACGAAATCACCGGAGCGTCTCCACCCGGCCTGAGCGAGCAATTTCAGTGCCGCGCTCAGTTGCTTGCGGTCTCGCCCGGACCCGTCCGACGGAGGTTGCGTCACCGCTTCGCCGAATGTCTCCGCCGGCAGCTGGTCGCGCAGCGGCTCAAGCAGCGCCAGTTCCTGCGGCGTTGGCATGCCCGCGGCACGGAAGTCGGATTTTTCGAAGCAGGATTGCGAGCGCTCATAGGAACCATAAAAGAAGTTGCGCCGTGTCCATTCGAAATCGAAGCAGAGCGCGATCGCTTGCCGCACGCGTGGATCCTTGAACTGCTCACGCCGCTGGTTGACCGCGGTGGCCTGCATCGAGGGCACCGTTTCAGCCGGGAACTCATGCTTGATCACCTTGCCGGCGGTAAAGGCCGGAAAATCGTAAGCCGTCGCCCAGACGCGCGACGTGAATTCCTCGCGGTAGAGGATCTCGCCCTTCTTGAAGGCCTCGAACCCGGCCGTTCGATCCTGGTAGAATTCGATGCGGATGCGCCCGAAATTGTTCAGGCCGCGATTGACCGGCAGGTCGTTGCCCCAATAGTCGGCCACCCGCTCATATTCGATCCAGGCGCCCGCCGACCAGCGGCCGACCTTGTAGGCGCTTGAGCCGAGCGGCGGATTGAGCTGCGAGGAATCGAACGGGTTGGCCGTAAAGAAGGCCTTCGAAAGGATAGGGAATCCGACGACGTTGAGGATGGTGCGGGCCGACTGCTTGCCGGAGAATTTGAGCTCGACCGTGTGGGTGTCCTTCGCCACCGCGTCATCCAGATGCGTCAGGGACAGCGCATAGTCTGGATGCCCTTGGTCTTTCAGCAGCTTGAAGGTGAAGGCAACATCGTCGGCGGTGAGCGGCGTGCCGTCATGGAAGCGCGCCTGCGGGCGCAGCGAGAAGGTGAAGGTGTTGCGGTCGTCGGAGATCGTGACACTCTCGGCGATCAATCCATAGGCCGCATCCGGCTCGTCAAGCGCCCGCACCATCAAGGAATCGAAGCACATTTCCATGCGCTGCGGGGAATCGCCCTTGGGGACGAACGAATTCAGCGTGTTGAAGGTCTGCGGGCTCTGGTTGGCGCCCCAGTTGGGCGGCGAGAAGTTGAAGGTGCCGCCTTGCGGCGCATCGACATTGACATAGTCGAAATGCGTGAAGTCAGGCTTGTATTTCAGATCGCCGAAGGCCGACAGGCCATGCAGCCTGATGCCGGTCGGGGTACCGGCAAAGGCGCGGCCGGGCAGCAACGCGGCGGCCGTGGCCGCGGCGCCGAGCGCCAGGAAGTCGCGGCGAGGAAGCAAAGTCCGCCGCTCCATCAATTGAGGCCTTTGTACCTGGCGGCCAGCGCCTTTTCCTTGGCCGTGTCGATCCACCAGGAATCGATATCGGCGCCGCGGTAGCTGGGCTGCTTATCCGGCATGCCGAATTTATTCCAGTAGGCGTACCAGACAGCGGTGCGATGGTACTGCGGCAGGACGTAGAAGTTCCACAAGAGCACCCGGTCAAGGGCGTGGGTGGCGGCGATAAGATCGGCGCGGTCGCCGGCAAAAACGATCCGATCTATCAGGGCGTCTACGACCGGGTCCTTAATGCCCATCAGGTTACGCGAGCCTGGGGCGTCTGCTGCCTTCGAACTCCAGAATTCGCGTTGCTCGTTGCCGGGCGATTCAGATTGCTGAAGCACCGTCGTTACCATATCGAAGTCGAAGTGGTTGATCCGGTTGATGTACTGGGTCTGGTCGATGATGCGTAGGGTCGCGTCGATCCCTATTTTGCGGAGGTTAGCGATGTAAGGGCTGGAGATGACTTGGTCGGTGTCGTTCGAACCGAGTATCTCGAACTTAAGCGGCTCGCCGGACTTTGTGTTGATCATCTTGCCGCCCTTGATCTGCCAGCCGGCCTGAGCAAGGAGATCAACGGCCCGCTTAAGATGTTTCCGCTCCGCTTGCGGTGAGTCATAGACAGGTAGCTTGAACTCCTGAGTGAACAATTCGGGCGGCAGCTTGTCGCGATATTTTTCCAGGATTTCCAGTTCCTTGCCTTGCGGCAGGCCGCTCGACGCCAGTTCGGTGCCTTGGAAATAGCTCGACGTTCTGGTGTTGAAGCCAAAAAACAGCGTCCTGTTCATCGTCTCGAAATCGAAGGGCTGGGTCAGCGCCTCACGCACCCGACGATCTTGGAAAAGTGCTCGCCGCTGGTTGAACACGAAGCCCTGCATGGGCTGCGCATGTTCGCTTTCGAAGGTCTTCTTGATCACGTCGCCGCCCTTGAAGGCCGGAAAGTCATAGGCCGTTGCCCATTTGCGCGAACTCATTTCGCGGTGGATGTCGTCGAGCCCCCCCTTGGTGAAGGCCTGCCAGGCAGCGTTGTCATCGAGGATGTAGGTAAAGCGCTGGGTGTCGAAATTCTCGCGCCCGATCTTGACCGGCAGCTTGGCGCCCCAATAGTCCGGCACGCGCTGCCAGACGATTTCCGAGCCTGGCTTGAAGCTGGCGATCTTGTAGGCCGCGGAGCCCAGTGGCGGCTCGAGCGTCGGCCTTGTGATGTCGCGCTTCTTGCCGCTGGCGTCCGTGCCTTCCCACCAGTGCTTCGGCAAGACGACGAGATCGCCGAGGATCTTGGGCAGCTCGCGGTTGCCCTTCTGGTTGAAATGGAACTCGACCTCGCGGTCCGAGACCGCGACCGCCTCGGTCACGTTCTCGAAATAGCGATTGTATCTGGGGCTGTTGGCCTTCAGCACCTGGAATGACCAGACCACGTCGTCGACGGTGATCGGCTTGCCGTCATGCCATTTTGCACGAGGATCGAGTCGGTAGGTGGCTGAGGAAAAATCGGCAGGATACTTGAAGGCGTCTGCGATCAGGGGGTGGCTCACACTGCCTTCATCAGTAGCCTGTTCCATCAGCGTGTCGTAAAGCAGGCTGCCACCAAAATCGGCGAAGCCAGCAGCGGGTGACCCTTGCACTATGAAGGGATTGAAGCTGTCGAAGGTCCCTATAGCGACGGCATTGTAGGTGCCGCCCTTCGGCGCATTCGGATTGACGTAGTCGTAATGCTGGAAATTGTCGCCGTATTTTGAAGGTCCGATCAGCGACGATGTCGTGCGCCATTCGTCGGCGAAGCCGGCCTGCAGGCTGGCGGCGAAGGCAAGCGCGAATGCCGATGCGAAAAGCGTGCGGAAGCGGCCAACCTTCATGCGTTCTCCTCGTCGCGAACTCCAGAGCGGTTCATCGTTTCCCGGAAACGACAACCGCTCTATCGCTTTGTTTCGACGCAATTCCGGACGGAAACCCGGTTCCCGCTTTCGTGGAATTGCTCTGCCCACCCGCAATCTAGATCATTTGACGCGGGTGGAAACCGCAAGTGCCGCCTTTGTCGCGATCCATGCAGCTTTCCTAACAAAAAAGCCGGGATGAACCCGGCTTTTCCAAGGAAGTCTCTATGACAAATTGTTTATTGAGCGGGCGCGGCGGGCTTGGCCGGAGCGGTTCCCTCGGCCGGCTTGGCCGGCGCGGCGCCTTCGGCGGGCTTCGCGGGTGCGGCACCTTCCGCCGGCTTGGCTTCCGCCGAAGCACCCGGCTGCGGCAGCGGCTTCGGATTGTCCGACAGCGTGCGCAGATAGGCGATCACATTGGCGCGGTCTTCATCCTTCGGCAGGCCGGCGAAGCCCATCGCCGTGCCCTTCACGAACTTCTTCGGCGAGGTGATGAAGTGGTTGAGATTGTCGTACGTCCAGTGCTCCTGGCCGCCCTTGGAGAAATCCTTCATGCCGGCCGAATAGGCGAAGCCTTCATGCTCGGCGACGGGGCGGTCGACGATGTCCCAAAGGTCCGGACCGACCTTGTTCGGACCGCCTTTTTCGCCGGAATGGCAGGCCTGGCATTTCTTGAAGATCGCGGCGCCCGCCTCGGCATTGGCGGTGGCGAGCAGGTCGGCGATCGGTTTGGCTTCCGCCGCGGGAGCAGCCGGACCGCCTTCGGCCGGTTCCTGCGCTTCGATGGCGAAGCCGGGCTTTTCGGGCGTCGGCGAGGCGAACAGCCCGTCCGAGACGAGGCCTATGGAAAAGACGATGAAGCAGGTTCCAAGAAATCCGCCGAGCAGCTTGTTGACTTCGTTGGAATCCATACGCCCCTTGCTCCCTTTTCCGGCGGACCGTCCCGTCCACTCCGTCCGTCGGTATCGCGAACTGCCCTGAAAGGCCAGTCAAACCGCGCGGAAACTAGGTCTTTTGCTCTGGCGTTGCAACACCTATAAGGGCGCTTCCAGTGAGACCTTTTGCCACTTTTCCATCCGCTTTTTTCGGCTGCCCTGAAATCCGATGTCGACCTTGATCCTGATCCCCGCCCGCATGGCCTCGACGCGCCTGCCGGGCAAGCCGCTGGCCGACATTGCGGGCGTACCGATGATCGTCCATGTCGCCCGGCGCGGAGCCGAGGCCGGGCTTGGCCGCGTGGTGGTGGCGACCGACACGGAAGCGGTCGCACAGGCAGTGCGGGCGCATGGTTTCGAGGCTGTCATGACCCGCGCGGATCACGAATCGGGCTCCGACCGCATCTTCGAGGCGCTGACGGCCCTCGACCCCGAAAAGCGGGTGCAAACGATCGTCAACGTCCAGGGCGATCTGCCGACCATCGCCCCCGAAATCATCGGCGCGTCGCTGCGGCCGTTTGAGGACAAATCGGTCGACATCGCCACGCTCGGCGTCGAGATCGTGCGCGACGAGGAGAAGACCAACCCCAATGTCGTCAAGATCGTCGGCTCGCCGCTGTCGTCGACACGGCTGAAAGCGCTCTACTTCACCCGCGCCACCGCGCCCTGGGGCGAGGGGCCGCTCTACCACCACATCGGCCTCTATGCCTATCGGCGCGCCGCGCTGGAACGTTTCGTCGCGCTGAAGCCGTCGCCGCTGGAGCGTCGCGAGCGGCTGGAGCAGCTGCGCGCGCTGGAAGCCGGCATGCGCATCGACGCCGAGATCGTCAAATCGCTGCCGCTCGGCGTCGATACGCCGCATGATCTCGAGCGGGCAAGACAGATCCTTTCAAATTGAGATATCGGCATGGCTGACAAGACCAACAGAATTTCCTTCCAGGGCGAGCCCGGCGCCAATTCAGACACGGCCTGCCGCAACATGTTCCCGTCGATGGAGCCGTTGCCGTGCCCGACCTTCGAGGACGCCTTCAACGCGGTCGAGACCGGCAAGGCCGAGCTCGCCATGATCCCGATCGAGAACACGATCGCCGGGCGCGTCGCCGACATCCACCACCTCTTGCCTGAATCGAAGCTGCACATCGTCGGCGAATATTTCCTGCCGATCCATTTCCAGCTCATGGTGCTGCCGGGCGTGAAGCGCGAAGAGATCAGGACCGTCCACAGCCATATCCACGCGCTCGGCCAGTGCCGCAAATATATCCGCAAGAACGGCTGGAAGCCGGTGGTCGCCGGCGACACGGCGGGTTCGGCCAAGATGGTGTCGGAGGTGAAGGACCGCACCATGGCCGCGCTGGCGCCGGCTTTAGCCGCTGAGCTCTATGGGCTCGACATCATTGAGAAGAATGTCGAGGACACCGATTCCAACGTCACCCGCTTCGTCGTGCTGACCAAGAATAAGCAATGGGTGGAGCGCCCCGCGCCGGACGCCAAGATGATGACCACCTTCATCTTCCGTGTCCGCAACGTGCCGGCCGCGCTCTACAAGGCCATGGGCGGCTTCGCCACCAACGGCATCAATATGACCAAGTTGGAGAGCTACCAGCTCGGCGCCTTCACCGCGACGCTGTTCTACGCCGACATCGAGGGCCACCCGGACGATCCGCTGGTCAAGCTGGCGCTGGACGAGCTGCGCTTCTTCTCGCGCGAAATGCGCATCCTCGGCGTCTATCCGGCCAGCGCCTCGCGCGAGCAGTGGAAGGTAGCGGACTGAACGGTCTTCGGTCCGTAAGCTGAGGGCTCAAAGGGCACGACTACCCCTCGGGGATTGGCAGAGGCTTTCGAGCTTCGTCATCCACGGGCGGAGCAAGGAGCGAAGCGACGCGCGCAGACCCGAGGATCCATTCCGTGACTTCGACGCGCTGCGACGGTCCAGAATTCTGCTCCGCTGCACCTTCGGCAGAGTCACGGCATTCCAGGGTCTCCGCTACGCTCCGCCCTGGCATGACGATGTCACGGGAGGCGCTAGTCTCGATGTCAGCGCTGTCGTTCAGCCGAAACCCAACGGCACGTAGTCGATCTCCATGAACTTCTCGACCTCGGGCACCCAGCGGTCGCGCACGAAGGCGACATGGTCGGGGTGCTCGTTGTAGCGCGTGTAGGCCGCCTGGTCGGCGAATTCCATCGAGAAGCCGAACTGGTAGTCGTTCTTCGGGCTCACCTGCCGCAACTGCTCGAAATGCGTGACGCCCTTGATCCCGGTCAGGATCTTCTTCGCATCGTGCAGGAAGCGCTTCGTCTCCAGCGATTGCAGCGGATGCTTCAGCGTGAACACGACGGTATGGCGGATCATGTCTCGTCTCCTATTCGCTGTCGACCCAGGCGCGGATGAGGTGATGGGCGATTGCCCCTTTCGGCGGTGTAATCAAGCCATCGGCATGCTGCCTGTCCAGCATCGTGCGCACCTCGTCGCGGAAGAACCAGCGGCAGTCCTCCAGCTCGTTGAGGTCGGCCTGGATATCCTCGTTAAGGGGCTCGCCGAAACAACCGATCATCAGCGAATAGGGGAACGGCCAGGGTTGGCTGGCGTGGTAGACGACGCGGCCGAGCCGGATGCCGGCCTCTTCGAGCGTCTCGCGCCGTACCGCCGCCTCGATTGTCTCGCCCGGCTCGATGAAGCCGGCAAGCGCCGAGTACATGCCGGGCGCGAAATGCCTGCCGCGCCCCAATAGGCATTTCTCGCGCGTCGCCGTCAGCATGATTGCCACCGGGTCGGTGCGCGGGAAATGGTCGGTGCCGCAGGCGGGGCAATGGCGCCGGTAGCCGCCGGCGCGCATCTCCGAGCGGTTGCCGCATTTGGAGCAGAAGGCATGGCTTACGTGCCAGGCAAGCAGCGCCGCGCCTTGCGCCAGCGCGCCGGCCGCCGCCTCGTCGACCAGCCCTTGCATATAGACGGAACGATAGTCGATCGCCTTGATCGTCTCGGGCAGCTTTTCCGGCTCGATGCCGGCGGGCACGGCCAGCACCGGCCCGCTGTCGGAGAAGCCGAGCAGCACGCCGCGATCGAGTGCGGCTTCGAAAGCTCCACTCTCATCCGTCCTGAACCAGGGGTCGAACGTGCCATCCTCGAGTTTGAGATAGAGCCGGCCGGCATGCATCAGCATCAGCCGAGCGGCCTGGTCGGCCAGCGCATTTTCGACCGCATCATCGGCGCGGTTCTCGGACTGCCGATCGATGCGGTTGCCGGCAAAACCGACGAATTGGCTGGGCTCGCGCAAGGGCGCGTCGAACAGGCGAAAGCTCATGGAAACTCGGGTGGGCTCGATGTGCGGATGGACACTGGTCAGCTTATAGCGCCGCCTTGATCATTTCGGCAAACCGCCTGATATCGGAGCGCTGGTAGGGCTCGCGTATGCCATAGCCCCAGACCGGTCCCGGCCAGCCTGGATCGCCCTCCGAGCGGGCGACGACGTGAACATGCAGCTGACGCACGATGTTTCCGAGGGCGCCGGTGTTGATCTTGGTGCATCCGGTCACCCGCTTCAGCGCCTGCGCCACCATATTGGTCTCGAAGGTCAGCATCGCCTGGTCGAGCGGCGTCAGGTCGTGAATTTCCTCCACGCCCGTCCGCTGCGGCACCAGAACCAGCCATGGCCAGCGGCGGTCGTTCATCAGCCTGAGCTCGCAAAGGCCAAGCCACATAAGCTGCTCGCTGTCCGCCTCCAGCCGGGCGTCCAGCGTGAATCCGGCCTCGAGGCCCGGCAGCATGAGCGTTTCCTTCGCTTTTGTTGTAAGCATTTTCCAAACCAGGAACGCTAGAGCGGCGGCAGGGTGGCTGCAAGCGATTCATTGACCGCCATTATCGATTTGAAGGACTTTCCGCCTTCGATGCGGTTGCGGGTTGCGGCTCGGCCCTTGCATTTCGCCACTGAATTGCCGATATGGAGCGCGGGAGGTTGGTGGTGGACGATCCACTCGCCAACCGGGTCAGGTCCGGAAGGAAGCAGCCCTAACGAGCCCGGAACGGGTCATTGTTCCAGCCTCCCACCTCTTCGCCTTTCTCCCGCGACATTGACGGCGCCAAGCCGTGCGGGTGAGACTATGCGCAGGAATCGGCCGCCTTCCGTCGCGGTCCTTGGAGCTTTTGACGGCGAATGAGCGAAGCCGGAAATTTGGGGCCACAAAGCCTGGAAACAGGCAAGGCCGCCGCTTATCGCGTCCTGGCGCGCAAATATCGCCCTTCGAATTTCTCCGAGCTGATCGGCCAGGAGCCGATGGTTCGCACGCTGACCAACGCCTTTGCCACCGGCCGCATCGCCCAGGCCTGGATGCTGACCGGCGTGCGCGGTGTCGGCAAGACGACGACCGCGCGCATCCTGGCGCGGGCCCTCAACTACAAGACCGCGACCGTCGACCAGCCCTCCGTCGACCTTTCGATTCTCGGCGAGCATTGCCAGGCGATCATGGAAGGCCGCCATGTCGACGTCATCGAGATGGACGCCGCCTCACATACCGGCATCGACGACATCAGGGACATCATCGACCGGGTGCGCTACGCACCGGTCTCGGCGCGCTACAAGGTCTACATCATCGACGAAGTGCACATGCTCTCCACCCAGGCCTTCAACGGCCTGCTGAAGACGCTGGAAGAGCCGCCGCCGCACGTCAAATTCATCTTCGCCACCACCGAGATACGCAAGGTTCCGATAACGGTCCTGTCGCGTTGCCAGCGCTTCGATCTCCGCCGCATCGATGCCGGCGCGCTTGTCGGGCATCTGTCCTCGATCGCGGCCAAGGAAGGCATTGCCGTCGACGACGAGGCGCTGGCGATGATCGCGCGGGCCGCCGAAGGCTCGGCGCGCGATTCGCTCTCCATCCTCGACCAGGCGATCGCCCATGGCAGCGGCACGGTCAGCGCCGAGGCGGTGCGAGCCATGCTCGGCCTTGCCGACCGCGCCCGCATCATCGACCTGTTCGAGCATGTCATGAAGGGCGATGTCGCAGCGGCCTTGGCCGAATTCCGCGCGCAATACGACACCGGCGCCGATCCGGCCGCCGTGCTTACCGATCTTGCCGAGTTCAACCACCTCGTCACCCGCCTGCGCTTCGTGCCGGCGGCAGCCGACGATGCTTCGCTTTCCGAGGATGAGCGCCGGCGCGGCGCCGAATTCGCCGGCACGCTTTCGGTGCGCGTGTTGTCGCGGACCTGGCAGATGCTGCTCAAGGGTATTCCTGAGGTGCAGTCTTCCAACCGCCCGGTCAGCGCCGGCGAAATGGTGTTGATCCGCCTGGCGCATGCCGCCGACCTGCCGACGCTGGACGAGGCGCTGAAATCGCTGGAAGGTGCGGCCCCGCAGTCGAATGTGGCGCCGCGCGCCAACGGAACACCCGCGGGGTCCGGCAATGGCAGCGCAACTGCTGTCGCGCAGACCCGGGTGCCAGCTTCCCCCGGCGGCGCGCAGACGATGCGCCTGGTCGAGGCGCAGCCTGTGCCGGATACTTTCGTTCCCGCGCCGGAGCCGGTCGCCGAGGCGCCTGTCGTTCCAGTGAAATCGCTGGCCGACATCGTTGCGCTTGCCGACGCCAATCGCGACATGGCCTTCAAGGTGCTGCTGAAACGCTGCGTGCGGCCGGTTCGCATCGAGCCCGGCCGGCTCGACGTTGCCTTGACTAACGACGCGCCGAAGATGCTGCTCAACGACCTCACCGCCAAGCTGCGCGCCTGGACCGGGCGCAACTGGCTGGTGTCGCTGTCGAAGGAAGAAGGCGGCCAGACATTGGCCGAGATGGAGACGACGAAGCGCGAGAACGCCTTCTCCGACGCCAAGAGCGATCCCGTAGTCGCGGCCATTCTCGCCCGTTTCCCTGGCGCCAAGATCATCGATGTGCGCATCCCGGACGTCCCGGATGTGGAAGAGGCCGAGGCCGACCTGCCGGTCGAGCCGGCGGCCGATGACGACGAGACCTGAAACATTTATGAGGACCAACCGATGAAAGATCTTCTCGGCCTGATGGGCAAGGCGAAGGAAATGCAGGCCAAGTTCCAGGCCATGCAGGACGAGATCGCCACGCTTGAAGCCACCGGCCAGGCCGGCGGCGGTCTGGTCAGCATCACGCTGACCGGCAAGTTCGAAATGAAGACGCTGAAGATCGATCCGTCTCTGATCAAGGCGGACGAAGCCGAGATCCTGGAGGACCTCATCCTGGCCGCCCACAATGACGCCAAAAATAAGGTCGAGCAGATCATGCAGGAGAAGACCAAGGCGTTGACGGCAGGCTTGCCGATCCCGCCCGGAATGAAATTGCCTTTCTGAGGCGGTGTCCGCCAGTTAATTGATTATGAACGGAAATTGAGTCCAGCCTGCAATATTAACCATTTTGCCGGCAATGCTCACGGGCTCATTTCGCGGCATTCATAAAGTTTTACCCAAGTCCAGAAGTTGCTAACCTTCTAGCCATCTTTTTGCCTGAAAGAGTCTCATTCTTGCCACATCTCGGGGCGGGCTGGCATCTGGACATGAGGCTTTTTTGGTGATCGCGACGCGATGGAAGATGCCGCTGCTGCTTATCGGCATCGTCACTTCCCCCTTGCTCCTGGCCGGTTGCAGCCAGACCACTTCCTCCCATGGCATGTCGGCGTCGGGTCTGACCGACGCCCTTACGCCGAGCTTCCTCAGCTCGCGCTCCTACACGATGAAGGACAAGGAATGCCTGCAAAGGGCGATGTTCTTCGAGTCCAACCGGTCGAGCCGTGACGGCATGATCGCCGTCGGCACGGTCGTGATGAACCGGCTGCGCTCGGGCCAGCATGGCAACACCATCTGCGAGGTCGTCGGCGAGAGGGGCCAGTTCGCGCCCGGCGTGCTGACGCGGCCGATGAACTCCAGGGCGCTGCCCGGCGTCGAGGAAGCCGCGAACGCGGTGCTGAAAGGCGAGCGCAAGGCCAAGCTCAAGAACACAATGTATTTCCACACCGCCGGCCTGCGCTTCCCTTACAAGAACATGCATTACACCATGGTGGCCGGCGGCAACGCCTTCTATGAGAAGCGCGGCCGCAACTGGCAGCCGCTGCCGGACGAGCCGATAGTCGCCATGGCCTCCGACAAACAGCAGAAAATCGACCCTGCCGCCCCCGTGCTGTTGGCTTCCGCCGAGCCGGTGGTCAAGACGATCGTACGCCCGGATCCGGCCAAGCAGGCCGCGATGAATGCGGCCGAACCCACGCTTCCGGCCAAGGCGGCAATCGTTCCGGCCGAAGCGACCTATGTGACGGCTGCTGCTGCTCCTTCGCAGAAATCCGGCCGCCTCGCGCAGAAGCCGATGGTCGTGGCGATGCAGGAGCCGATGGCCGAGCCGGACGCCTCGCGTTTCGGCGGCACGCTCAAGGGCCGCTACGTCTCTTCGGTGCCCAGCGCGCCGCAGGAAGCGTCGATGGGCTTCCAGTCGACACCTGAGAACACCGACGCCATCGGCGCGATGATCGCCAGCCAGGATCGGCCGCTCGAAACCAACTGAGCCCGATTTCATCCGAGGCAGGGCCCGCCATGGCAGCAAGGCGGGCCCGGTGCCCTTGCTGGCTGTTCCAAACCGCTCTGAAAAATCCTGGATCAGTCCACCGTTTCAAGAAGCGGCGAACTGATCCATCTTTTCCCTTGCACGCAATTCGGGACGGAAAACCGCTTCGCACTTTTCCTGGAATTGCTCTAGATCAGGGCGATGTCGAAGAGAATCGCCGGTCCGGAAATCGAACGCCTGATCCAGCTCCTGGCCAAGGTGCCGGGGCTAGGGCCGCGCTCGGCCAGGCGCGCAGCGCTTCATCTCATCAAGAAGAAGGAACAGCTGCTCGAGCCCCTGGCTGCCGCCATGAGCGAAGCGGTCGACAAGGTTCGCATCTGCTCGACCTGCGGCAATGTCGATACCGCCGATCCTTGCATGATCTGCACCGACCCACGCCGCGACGCCGGCACGCTGATCGTCGTCGAAGACGTCTCGGACCTTTGGGCGCTGGAGCGCGCGGCGGCGATGAACGTGCGCTATCACGTGCTCGGCGGCACGCTGTCGCCGCTCGACGGTATCGGTCCCGATCAGCTCAACATCCGCTCGCTGGTCGACCGCGTTGCCGGCGGCGAGGTGAAGGAAGTCATCCTCGCCGTCAATGCCACCGTCGAGGGGCAGACGACCGCGCATTATTTGACTGATCAGCTGTCGGGCTTTGATGTGAAGGTGACGCGGCTCGCGCATGGCGTGCCGGTCGGCGGCGAGCTCGACTACCTCGACGAAGGCACGCTGGCCGCGGCGCTGCGGTCGAGGACGGCGTTTTGAGGGGACTTATGGGGGCTTGGAGATGACAGCGTTCCTTCGCGCCCCCCTCTGTCCTGCCGGACATCTCCCCCTCAAGTGGGGAGATCAGACGTCACGCCGGCTTTCGCCAATCTCCAACGTCGCAGGATTGAGCGGAGCGCCGAAGCTGCCAATCTCCCCCCTAGAGGGGGAGATGTCCGGCAGGACAGAGGGGGGCGCGACAGAACGCCAGCCTTCCAGATTGGTCGTCCTTTCCTTTCTGGCGGCGTTGATCGCTCTCTTCATTACCACCCCCACCCATGCCGCCCCCATCGACGACCAGTTCCAGGCCTGGCTTCAAACCGACCTCTGGCCCGAAGCCAAGTCCAAAGGCATCTCCAAGAAGACCTTCGACGCGGCCTTCCTCGGCGTGAAGCCGAACTTGAAACTGCCCGATCTCGTCCTGCCCAGCGAGAAGCCGACGACGCCTGAGAAGCAGCATCAGGCCGAGTTCGGCCCGCCGGCCAGCTACTTCGCCGAGAAGGTGGTTCGGGCCGTCACCTCGGGCGGAAGGACGCGCGAGAGCGCCAATGCCCGGACGCTCGGGCTGATCGAGAAGCGCTATGGCGTTCCGGGCGAGATCGTGCTGGCGATCTGGGGCCGCGAGACCGGCTTCGGCGCGGCCAAGATGCCTTACGACGCCTTCGAGGTGCTGGGCACCAAGGCGTTCATGTCGACCAAGAAGGATTTCTTCCGCACCGAGGTGCTGGCGGCGCTCGAAATCGTCGAGCGCGGACTGGCGCCGGTCAATGCGATGAAATCGTCCTGGGCCGGCGCGCTCGGCCAGCCGCAATTCATGCCGACCTCCTTCTTGAAGCATGCCGTCGATTTCGACGGCGACGGCCGGCCCGATATCTGGAATTCGACGCCCGATGTGCTCGCCTCGATCGCCAACTACCTCGTCCACTATGGCTGGGTGAGGGGGCGCGGCTGGGGGGCCGAGGTGACGGTGCCGGCAAATGTGTCGTGCTGGCTCGAAGGACCCGACCGGGGCAAGAGGATCTCTGATTGGGTGGCGATGGGCATCAGGCGCGTCGACGGCAAGGCATTCGCAGCGAGCGAATTGAAGGCCGAGGGCTTGCTGCTGATGCCGGCCGGGCGCAGCGGTCCGGCCTTCCTCGTGACGCCGAACTTCTATGTGCTGAAGCAATACAACAACAGCGATCTCTACGGCCTGTTCATCGGTCATGCCGCCGATCGCATCGCCAAAGGCGACGCCGCCTTCGTCGGCGGCTGGGGCGCGGTCGGCGATCTCCACCGCTCCGATATCGCCGCCCTGCAGCGGGCGCTGGAAGCCAAGGGCTACGATGTCGGCAGCGTCGACGGCCTGCCCGGCTTCAAGACCCGTCGCTCCATCGGCATCTGGCAGGCAAAGAACGGCAAGCCCGCCACCTGCTTTCCCGATGCGGGCCTCGTCGCGCAGTTGAAATAGCGGCTGCCTCGCGAGGGACGGACCTGATAATTTTTTGCGGATTGGCGGCCTCAATTAGCCGGCGCATGGGTCGACTCATGTGGCTCGACTGGTCCCCCGATATAGCGTCTCGCAAAATGTCCGTTGCCGGTTCGAGAACCGCTGAATAGGGTGTTGACCAACTGGACAAAAAACACGACGGTAAGCGGTCAAAGCCGCAGCCGGCCTTGCAAAGAACAATACAGCCCTGAGCCGGGAACTCAGGTCAACAAAACAGGGAACGATCACTATGATGCTGGAAAAGTTTGCTCTCCGCTCGCGCGCCTTGCTTGCCGGCGCCGCGCTGTCCGCGCTGCTCGTCGCGCCCGCTTTCGCGGTCACGCCCGCCGATACGCTGGTCGAGGGCTTTGCCATCGACGACATCATCTCGATGGATCCGGGCGAAGCGTTCGAGCTGTCGACGGCCGAGGTCACCGGCAACACCTATGATCTTCTGGTCCGCCTCGATCTCAGCGACACCTCCAAGGTCAAGCCCGACCTCGCCGAGAGCTGGACCGTTTCCGATGATGGCCTGACCTATACGTTCAAGCTGAAGCCCGGCATGAAATTCGCCTCCGGCAATCCGATCACCGCCGCCGACGTCGCCTATTCCTTCGAACGCGCCGTCAAGCTCGACAAGAGCCCGGCCTTCATCATCAACCAGTTCGGCATTACCGGCGACAACGTCACCGAAAAGGCCAAGGCCGTCGACGACACCACCTTCCAGTTCGTCGTCGACAAGGCCTATGCGCCAAGCTTCGTGCTCAACTGCCTGTCGGCCACCGTCGCGTCGGTCGTGGATGCCAAGCTGGTCAAGGAACATGTCGCCGCCGCCACGCCGAGCGCCGACTACAAATGGGACAATGATTTCGGCAATGCCTGGCTGAAGACCGGCTATGCCGGCTCCGGTCAGTTCAAGCTGCGCGAATGGCGCGCCAACGAGGCCGTCGTCCTGGAGCGCAACGACAACTACAACGGCGAGAAGGCCAAGCTCGCCCGCGTCATCTACCGCAACATGAAGGAAAGCTCGGCACAGCGCCTGGCGCTCGAAGCCGGCGATATCGACGTCGCCCGCAATCTCGAGCCGAACGACCTTGATGCCATTGCCAAGAACGCCGATCTCACCACCACCAGCGCGCCGAAGGGCACGGTCTATTACATCAGCCTCAACCAGAAGAACCCGAACCTCGCCAAGCCCGAGGTGCGCCAGGCGTTCAAATATCTGGTCGACTACGACGCGCTCAGCACCACCATCCTCAAGGGCATCGGCGAAATCCACCAGTCCTTCCTGCCCAAGGGCGATCTCGGCGCCATCGACGATAACCCGTTCAAGCTCGACGTCGCCAAAGCCAAGGAATTGCTTGCCAAGGCCGGCCTGCCGGACGGCTTCAAGGTGACCATGGACGTGCGCACTGGACAGCCGACCACCGGCATGGCGGAATCGATCCAGCAGACGCTCGGCCAGGCCGGCATCAAGCTGGAGATCATTCCGGGCGATGGTAAGCAGACGCTGACCAAATATCGGGCCCGCAACCACGACATCTATATCGGCAACTGGGGCCAGGACTATTTCGATCCGAACTCCAACGCCCAGACTTTTGCCTCCAACCCGGACAATTCCGACAACGCCAAGATCAAGACGCTGGCCTGGCGCAATGCCTGGGACATTCCGGACCTGACCAAGGAAACCGAGGCGGCATTGCTGGAGAAGGATGCGGCCAAGCGCGCCGATATGTACAAGGACCTGCAGCAGAAGATCATGGACACCAGTCCCTTCGTCATCATCCACCAGCAGCTGGAAGTGGCGGGGCTACGCAAGAAGCTTCAGGGCTTCAAGCTCGGCCCGAGCTTCGATACCAATTTCGTCTGGGCGGTGTCGAAGCAGTAACCCCGGGCGCCACGCGTGAGCGTAGCTGAAAACCAGGCGGCCGGGCGCGGTAGCGCCCGCGCCGTCGCCATCCTATCGTCGCTCGGCCGTTTTCTGGTCGTCGCGGTGACGACCTATCTTGGTCTGCTCGCGGTGACCTTCTTCATCGGCCGGGTCATCCCGATCGATCCGGTGCTGGCCGTTCTCGGCGACCGGGCGCCGACGGCCGTCGTCGAGCGCACGCGCCGCGAAATGGGCCTCGATCTGCCCTGGATCGAGCAGTTCTATATCTACGTCAAAGCGGCGCTGAGGGGCGACTTCGGCACGTCGGTGCTGACCACCAATCCGGTGATGACCGATATCCGCCGCGTTTTCCCGGCGACCATCGAGCTGGCGACGCTGGGCACGATCATCGGCGCCGTCATCGGCGTGCCGCTCGGCGTGCTGGCCGCCGTCAAGCGTGGCAGCATCATCGACCAGATCGCCCGCATCGTCGGCCTCATCGGCTATTCCGTGCCGATCTTCTGGCTGGGGCTCCTCGGGCTGGTGCTGTTCTACGCCAAGCTGCAGTGGATCGCCTTTCCGGCGCGGCTCGATGTCGTCTACGAATACACGTTCACGCCGATCACCGGCTTCTACCTGCTCGATGCCGCGATCCAGGGGCAGTGGGACGTCTTCTACGACGCCTGGCGCCACATCGTCCTGCCGGCTTCGCTGCTCGGCTACCTGTCGCTTGCCTATATCAGCCGCATGACGCGTTCCTTCATGCTGAACGAGCTGGCGCAGGAATATATCGTCGCGGCCCGTGCGAAAGGCCTGTCGGAGACGCGCATCATCTGGGGCCACGCGCTGCGCAACGCCGCTGTGCCGATGGTGACGGTGATCGCGCTTTCCTACGCCAACCTGCTCGAAGGTTCGGTGCTGACCGAGACCGTCTTCTCTTGGCCGGGCATCGGCCTCTACATCACCAACTCGCTGCAGAACGCCGACATGAACGCCGTGCTCGGCGGCACCATTGCCATCGGCTCGGTCTTCATCGCCATCAATCTTTTCTCCGATCTGCTCTACCGGCTGCTCGATCCAAGGACGAAGACCGGATGATCGGAGCTATTGCCGTTTTGGGCTTGGCCGCGGCCAGCCACCCCCGCTCCGGCCCTTCGGGCCGCCTCTCTTCGTGCCCGGGGGAGAGGAAAAGCTGGTCGCATGCCAGGCGCCTTTCTTCTCCCCCGTCGAACGGGGGAGAGGTGGTCTGCGAAGCAGACCGGAGTGGGGGTCGACTATTTCAGGAGGCATTGTCATGACCGCCGCCGACGCCGGCGCCTTCTCCCGTCGCGCATGGCTGCTGAGCGACCGACCGGCCTCGCGCCTGCAGGCGAGGCTCGGCCGCGCCTATGTCGCCTGGCGCCGCTTCTCCGCCAATCGCTTGGCGCTGGTCGGCATGCTGATTATCATCGCGCTGCTGGTGGTCGCCGCCCTTGCCGATGTGCTGGCACCGTATTCGCCGACCGTTGGCGATCTCAAGAACGCCCGCCTGCTGCCGCCCGGCGCCGCGCACTGGTTCGGCACCGACGACCTCGGCCGCGACATCTATTCACGCATCGTCTATGGCTCACGCTGGACGCTTTATGTGGTGATCCTCGTCGCCATCATCGCCGCGCCCATCGGCCTTCTGGTCGGCACGATCGCCGGTTATGCCGGCGGCTGGACCGACACGATCCTGATGCGCATCACCGACATCTTCCTCGCCTTTCCCAAGCTGGTTCTGGCGCTGGCTTTCGTTGCCGCGCTCGGCCCCGGCATCGAGAACGCCGTGCTGGCGATCGCCATCACCTCATGGCCGCCCTACGCGCGCATCGCGCGCGCCGAGACGCTGACGGTGCGCAATTCCGACTACATCAAGGCGGTGCAGCTGATGGGCGCCTCGCCCTTCCGCATCGTGCTGCGCCACATCATGCCGCTCTGCATCTCCTCGCTGATCATCCGCGTCACGCTCGACATGGCGGGCATCATCCTGACCGCCGCCGGCCTTGGCTTCCTCGGCCTCGGCGCGCAGCCGCCGCTGCCCGAATGGGGCGCGATGATCGCGTCCGGCCGCCGCTTCATCCTCGACCAGTGGTGGGTCGCCGCAGCCCCAGGTGCCGCCATCCTCATCGTCAGCCTCGGCTTCAACCTGCTCGGCGACGGCCTGCGCGACGCGCTCGACCCCCGGAGTGGCGACCAATGAGCGACACGCTTCTCGAGGTCGACAATCTGCGCGTCACCTTCCCGACCCGCACCGGCCTTGTTCAGGCCGTGCGCGGCGTCTCCTTCTCGCTCGGACGCGAGCGGTTGGGCATCGTCGGCGAGAGCGGCTCCGGCAAATCGCAGACCGGCCGCGCCATCATGGGGCTGACCCCGCCGCAGGCCGAGGTGTCGGCGAAGAGGCTCGCCTTCGACGGCATGGACTTGCTTTCCATGTCGCCGCGTGAACGCCGAGCGCTGCGGGGAAGCCGCATCGCCATGATCCTGCAGGATCCGAAATATTCGCTCGATCCGGTGATGACCATCGGCCGCCAGATCGTCGAGACGCTGCGCACGCACGAAAAAGTCTCCAAGGCCGAGGCGCGCGAGCGCGCTTTAGCCATGCTGCAGGCGGTGCAGATCCGCGATCCGGCCCGCGTCTTCGACCTTTACCCGCACGAGGTCTCGGGCGGCATGGGCCAGCGCGCCATGATTGCCATGATGCTGGTCACCGGACCCGAATTGATGATCGCCGACGAGCCGACCTCGGCGCTCGACGTCACCGTGCAGCTCGACGTGCTCAATATCCTCGACAAGCTCGTCGCCGAGCGCGGCATGGGGCTGATCTTCATCTCGCACGATCTGCGCTTGGTCTCCTCCTTCTGCGACCGCGTCGTCGTTATGTATGCCGGCAAGGTGGTCGAGCAGATCAAGGCTTCGGAGCTGCGCGACGCTCAGCACCCTTACACGCGCGGCCTGCTCAACTGCATGCCCAGAATCGGCTTCGAGCGCCATCCGCTGCCAGTGCTCGACCGCAAGCCGGAGTGGGCGGCATGACGGCTTCCATCACTGTCGAAGGGCTGGAAGTGGTCTTCGACCGGTTTCGCGCGCTGAAGGGCGTCAGCCTCGAAGTCAGGGAAGGCGAATCCTACGGCCTCGTCGGCGAAAGCGGTTCCGGCAAGTCGACGCTGCTGAGAGCCATCACCGGTCTCGCGCCGGTTTCTTCCGGCACCATTACCGTCAACGGCAAGACGCTCGGCAAAACTCGCGACAAGGCGTTCTATCGCGAGGTGCAGATGGTCTTTCAGGATCCTTACGGCTCGCTGCATCCGCGTCAGACCGTCGACCGCCTGCTGCAGGAGCCTCTGGCCATCCACGGCATTGCCGACGGCGAGAAGCGCATCGAGCGCGCGCTGGACGAGGTAGGGCTTGGCAAGGGCTTCCGCTTTCGTTACGCGCACCAGCTGTCCGGCGGCCAACGCCAGCGCGTCGCCATTGCGCGTGCGCTGATCCTCGAACCTTCGATCCTGTTGCTCGACGAGCCGACTTCGGCGCTCGATGCCTCGGTGCAGGCGGAAGTGCTGAACCTGCTGGAAGAGGTGCGGCGGCGCCGCAAGCTCACCTTCCTGATGGTCAGCCACGACCTCGCCATCATCACCCATATGTGCGAGCGGCTGATGGTGATGCAGAATGGCGAGGCCGTGGAGACGCTGACAGCGAGCCAGCTGATCGGCCATCGCGTCAGCGAGGATTATACGCGCAATCTGTTGAGGGCCAGCGAAGGGTTTGTGAGGGTTTAGCTCGCAATTGCCAAGCCGCGTCCCTGCCCAGGTGTACCGGGAGGCTTTATCTGAGGCAGGCCCAATTGACTGGACCGCGTGCTGACTTGAGCAAAACGTGAAATAAGGTCAGAAGGGATTTCAACGGCAGCAAACGAGAACGGGCCTAGTCTCGATGAGGGATGGCCCGATTGAGGGACGATATGAAGAATTCAGCCATTTCCGAACGCAAGAACCAGTCGATCTCGCGCGGCGTCGGCATGACGACACAGATCTACGCCGATCGCGCCGAGAATTCGGAAATCTGGGATGTCGAAGGCCGCCGCTATATCGACTTCTCGTCCGGCATCGCCGTCGTCAACACCGGCCATCGCCACCCGAAGGTGATCGGGGCCGTCAAGGCGCAACTTGACCGCTTCACCCACACCTGCCACCAAGTCGTACCCTATGAAAGCTACGTGCATCTCGCCGAGCGCCTGAACGGCCTGCTGCCCGGCAAGTTCGATAAGAAGACCGTGTTCGTCACCACCGGCGCCGAGGCGGTCGAGAACGCAATCAAGATCGCCCGCAACGCCACCGGCCGTCAGGCGGTCATCGCCTTTTCAGGCGGCTTTCATGGCCGCACCTTCATGGGCATGGCGCTGACCGGCAAGGTCGTGCCCTACAAGGTCGGCTTTGGCGCCATGCCCCCCGATGTCTTCCACGCCCCGTTCCCGGTGGCGCTGCACGGTGTCTCGGTCGCCGATTCGCTTGCCGCGCTCGACAAGCTGTTCAAGGCCGATGTCGATCCGGGCCGCGTTGCAGCCATCATCGTCGAGCCGGTTCAGGGCGAGGGCGGCTTCTACGAGGCGCCGCGCGATTTCATGGCAGCGCTGCGCAAGATCTGCGATCAGCACGGCATCCTGCTGGTCGCCGACGAAGTGCAGACCGGCTTTGCCCGTACCGGCAAGATGTTCGCCATGGATCATCATGACGTGGCCCCCGACCTCACCACCATGGCTAAGAGCCTCGCCGGCGGCTTCCCGCTGTCGGCCGTCACCGGCCGCGCCGAGATCATGGACGCGCCCGGCCCCGGCGGGCTCGGCGGCACCTATGGCGGCAGCCCGATCGGCGTTGCCGCCGCGCACGCAGTGCTCGACGTCATCGAGGAGGAAAAGCTCTGCGACCGCGCCAATGCGCTGGGCGCGCGGCTGAAGCAGCGGCTGGTATCGATCCGTGAGGACGTGCCGGAGATCGTCGACATCCGCGGTCCAGGCTTCATGAACGCCGTCGAGTTCAACGACGTGCAGAAGGGGCTTCCGTCAGCGGAGTTCGCCAACGCGGTCAGGCTGAAGGCGCTGGACAAGGGCCTCATCCTGCTCACCTGCGGCGTCTACGGCAACGTCATCCGCTTCCTGTCGCCGATCACCATCCAGGACGGCGTCATGACCGAGGCGCTGGATATCCTGGAAACCTCGATCCGCGAGGCGCGGGCCGCCTGAGGATGGTGCGGTGCTCTTCTGACGGTCTGCAACGGCGCGCGCAAGCCGTCAGGAGCCCGGATGTTGTAACCAGGATGGGATATCCATCTTGGCGTGAAGCACGCGCCACACATCGATGTGGTCTGCCTGTTCAATATAGAAGATCAAATATGGATGACGCTTGAGCGGCAGGCTGCGTAGGCCGGGCAACCCAACTTCATAACTATATCTCAGAGAGCCTGATGCCGGGTGGCTGGCTATTAACTTGTAGGCATTCTGAAGGTCCTCGACATAGCCTAACGCCACGTGCGAACCAGCTTCACGTGCATAATAATCGACAGCGTCCTCGATATCGCGCAGAGCAAGCCTTCGAGGAATAATTGGCTTGGTGGCCACTAACTTATTGGCCCTGCGCTCGTTTCCTCAACGCTGCGAAATAATCATCGTCAACGGGCTCACTCGGCGCGGACGACGCGCCCTCTAGGAGCAAGCGGCGCAAAAGTTGACGATCCTGATCCTGGCGGATCAATTCACGCACATATTCGCTGCTCGTGCCATAGCCTCGATCAGTCACTTGCTGATCGACAAAATTCTTCAAGCTGTCGGGCAGTGAAATATTCATCGTGCTCATTCAGCCATTTTATGGTCTATGGCAAAAATTGGCAAGCCTTACGCGTTGGCCCTTGCCGGTTCGTCCTCACTGAAGGCCGCAAGCGCCGCCTTCAGCGCATCCGGCCCGCCTGCCACCGTTTGCGGCGTCGGCGAGAAGCCGGCGCCGAGCATCTTGCGGCCAAGCATGTGGTCGGCCGGGCGGTTGACGGATTCGATACCGAGCAGCCGGTTGCCTGCATAGTGGTAGATCGAGAACTTGTTCTCGGCGAGATCGCCCAGCACGACATGGTGATCGCCGCCTTGGGTCAGGCCCACCATCTGCAGCTTCATGTCGCCGATATCCGACCAGAACCATGGCACGGCCGAGAAGGGCTCGCCATGGCCGAGAACGGTACGTGCGGCAAGCCTGGCCTGGTCGGTGGCGTTCTGCACCGATTCCAGCCGCACGTCGCCCCCGGTGAACCAGTGCCGGTAGGAGGCCGCGTCGCCGATGGCGAGGATTTCGGGAACAGAGCTTTGCATATGCTGGTCGACGCGGATGCCGTTGCCGGTAGCCAGACCGGCGGCTTCAGCCAGTTCGACATTGGGCACCACGCCGATGCCGATGATCACCATTTGCGCCGGCAGGCGTTCGCCGCCCGACGTGATCGCGGCCGAGACGAGGCCGCCTTGGCCCTCGAGGCGGGCAATGGTGGTGCCGGTCAGGATGCGCACGCCGATCGCTTCCAGGCGCTGGCGCACATGCGCGGCGATGACCGGCGCCACGGCGCGGCCGAGCAGCCGGTCGACCGCCTCGACGACGGTGACGTTGCGGCCGGCCGCTCTCAGCGTCGCCGCGATCTCCAGGCCGATGAAGCCGCCGCCGAGAATGACCACGTCCTCGCTTTGCGCGCTGAGCTCGCGGATCAGGCGCGCATCGGCCAGCGAGCGTAGCGAGATCACGCCAGCAAGGCCGGCGCCGTCGAGCTTGAGCAGGCGCGGCCGCGAGCCGGTGGCAAGCACCAGCCGGTCGAAGGCAAGCGTTCCACCGCCTGCGACATTCAGCCGGCTCGCGCGGGCATCGATGCTGTCGATGCGCACTCCCGGCCGGTAATCAATGTTGTTGCCGGTGTAGAAGGCTTCGCCGCGCAAGGGCTGCGGCTTGGCCTCGGCGTCCTTGATGAAGGTCTTGGACAACGGCGGCTTGTGATAGGGCAGGTCCTGCTCGTCGCCGACCAGGACAACCGGCCCTTCATAGGCCTCTTCGCGCAGGCTGGCGGCCGCCTGCACGCCGGCATGGCCCGCACCGACAATCACAACCCCGTTGGTCATCGCAATCCTTTTTGGCCAGCAAATTTAGGCCTTTGCGCCAAGTGGCGATTGTCCGTCACCGCCGCAAGGGCCGCGCATCGGGTCGCACCCAGAATGGCTGTCTGTCAATCGGTCCAGCGAGGCAGTCCCGGGCTTAAAGTTGACATTTGCAGTTTAGAATAATTCTAAACTGTTGTTTCAATTGAATATTTTCTATCTCACCAGTTGACTCCCAACCTCTCCATCGTTTTATGGAGAGCTGCGCGCAAAGCGCATCCCTTTGATGTCTGGGCCTTGAACCCTTTCGATTGGAGGCAAGTGGGTGTTTTTTTATCGCGAACCGCGCATCGACGCGGCCACCATTTTTCCCGGCATGATTATGCCTCGGCGCGGGTGGGCGCCTTTTATTGAATTTCCAAAGAACTGGAGAAGGATGATGACGGCACGTAATGGCGGCAGGCTGGCTGCGATCTGCGCCACGGCTGCACTGACCGCGGCGGTGTTCGTGTTGCCGGCAAAAGCCGAAACCGACGCCAAGGCGGTGATCAAGACCTATGCCGACATCGCTTTGGCCAAATATGAGGATTCTCTGACCACTGCGCAGGCGCTGGATAAGGCGGTGGATGCGCTTATTGCCAGCCCCTCGGCAGACACGCTGAACGCCGCGCGCGAGGCCTGGAAGGCGGCGCGCATTCCTTACCAGCAGACAGAAGTCTACCGCTTCGGCAACAAGATCGTCGACGACTGGGAAGGCAAGGTGAATTCGTGGCCGCTGGATGAGGGCCTGATCGACTATGTCGCCAAGAGTTACGGCACCGAGTCGGACGAAAACGCGCTCTATACGGCCAACGTCATCGCCAACAAGGAAATCGAGATCAACGGCAAGAAGGTCGATGCCTCGAAGCTAACGCCCGAGTTCCTCTCCGGCACGCTGCAGGAGGCCGGCGGCGTCGAAGCCAATGTCGCGACCGGCTATCACGCCATCGAATTCCTGCTCTGGGGCCAGGACCTGCATGGCACCGGGCCGGGCGCCGGCGAGCGGCCCTTTACCGACTACGACCTCAAGAACTGCACAGGCGGCAATTGCGATCGCCGCGCCGAATATCTGAGATCGGCGACCGATCTTCTGGTGTCCGACCTGCAGGAAATGGTCGGCAACTGGAAGGAAGACGGCGCCGCGCGCAAGAACCTCACCGAGGGCGATGCGAATGCCGCCATCTCCACCATCTTCACCGGCATGGGCTCGCTCTCCTATGGCGAGCTCGCGGGCGAGCGCATGAAGCTCGGCCTGTTGCTGCACGACCCGGAAGAGGAGCACGACTGCTTCTCCGACAACACCTACATCTCGCATCTCTATGACGCGGTCGGCATCCGCGATGCCTACCATGCCAGCTACAAGCGGCTCGACGGTTCCGTGGTTTCGGGCCCGTCGGTGTCGAACATGGTGAAGGCGGCCGATCCGGCGATCGACAAGGAACTGTCGGGCAAGCTCGACACCACCGTCGCCAAGATGGAGGCCATCCAGGCGCGTGCCCTTGCCGGCGAGGCCTATGACCAGCAGATCGCCGAGGGCAACACGGAAGGCAACGCCACGGTGCAGGCGGCGATCGACGCCCTCATAGACCAGACCAAGTCGATCGAGCGCGCCGTCGGCTCGCTCAAGCTGAACGAGATTGCTTTCGAGGGCTCCGACAGCCTCGACGCGCCCGACAAGGTGTTCAAGTAAGATCGGGCATGATCCCAAAAGCCGGTTTTTGGACAAGATCATGCTCAATTGAGAAACCAGCCAAGCGGCGCCGGAACGGCGCCGTTAGCCAGAGCAAGTAGATGCTGATCTGCCATTGCAACATCATTACCGAAAAGGAGATCGAGCAGACGATCGTCGGCCTGCTGGATCAGGATCCATGGCAGTTGATCGTGCCCGCGAAGGTCTACCACGCGATGGCCAAGCGCGGTCGCTGTTGCGGCTGTTTCCCAAATGTGGTGGAAACGATCATTCGGGTCACCGAGAATTACCACGCCCGCTCAGAGGTGGGGGGCGTGGACATCGTTTCACACCTGGATCGCGTGCGAGGCTTGCGCGGCCAATACGGGAGCAGAACCCATGAAAGGCGAACCGCAGGTCATCGAGCGGCTTAATGAAGCTCTGTTTCTCGAGCTTGGAGCTGTCAACCAGTACTGGGTGCATTATCGTCTGCTCGAGGATTGGGGCTACACCAAGCTGGCAAAGAAGGAGCGGGCGGAATCGATCGAGGAAATGCATCACGCCGACCGGCTGATCGCGCGCATCATCTTCCTCGAGGGTCACCCGAACCTGCAGTCCGTCGCGCCGTTGCGCATCGGCCAGAATGTCAAGGAAGTGCTCGAATCCGATCTCGCCGGCGAATATGACGCACGCACCGCCTACAAGCGCTCGCGCGAGATCTGCCAAGACGAAGGCGATTTCGTTTCGATGAAGCTGTTCGAGGAACTTTTGGCGGACGAGGAAGGACATATCGACTTCCTGGAAACGCAGCTCGATCTGCTTGCCTCGATCGGCGAGGAAAAATACGGCCAACTCAATGCCGACTCGGCCAACGAGGCGGAGTAAGGACATGCGGGAATGCGGCGCCCCGTAGATTTTTCGCGCCGCGCGTGGTGGGCCGGGATTCACGGCTTGCCGTCCCAAATGACCCCGCGATACCGGATTTATCGCGGGGCACCGCTTTTGCTGGCGATCATGCTTTCCGCATCCGCCTTGGCTGGTGAGCCCGCCGTCCTGCCGACGAGCCGCGCCGACCTGACGCCGAAGGACCAGGCGCGGGTTCTGGCGGTCACCATGCCGACGACCGATTTCACCAGGCCGGAGCCGTTCGAGCTGATGCAGGGCGGCGCCGGCACCTCGCGCAAGGACATCAACCGCGATGCCTTCTCGCAATCCTCCGCCAATATCACCTTCGAGGAAGAAGGAACCTTCAAGCTCGGCAACGCGCTGTTTCGCAAGAACTGGGTGTCGTCGCCGTCCTCGACCCAGGCTTCGGACGGGCTCGGCCCGCTTTTCAACGAACGCGCCTGCCAGAACTGCCATCTGAAGGATGGCCGCGGGCGTCCTCCGGAAGGCGATGCCGGATCGACATCGATGTTCCTGCGACTGGCGCGCGACGCCGGCAGCGCCGAGGAAAAGGCAGCGCTTGCCGACCATAAGCTGCTGAATTTTCCGGACCCGGTCTATGGCGCGCAATTGCAGGACCTTGCGGTTCCAGGCCTCGAAGGCGAAGGCCGGATGCGCGTCGATTACCAGGAGCAAAAAGTTACGCTCGGCGACGGCACCGTCGTTTCACTGCGCAAGCCGCGCTATACGATCGAGAATCTCGCCTACGGCCCGCTCGATCCGCGCACCACGCTGTCGCCGCGCCTGACGCCGCCGATGATCGGGCTGGGCCTGATCGAGCAGATCGCGCCGGCCGATATCCTTGCCCGAGCCGATCCGGGCGATCGTAACAGTGACGGCATTTCGGGCCGGCCGAACATGGTGCGCGACGAGCTGAACGGCCAGGTGACCTTGGGCCGCTTCGGCTGGAAGGCGCAGACCGCTTCGATCCGCCAGCAAGCGGCCGACGCCTTTGTCGGAGATATCGGCATCTCGACGCCGGAAATGCCGAAGCATTGGGGCGATTGCACCGAGGCGCAGAAGGATTGCCTGGCTATGCCAAACGGGGTGCAGCAACGCCTCGGCACGGCCGAGGCGCCGCCGCCGGTGATGGACCTCGTCACCTTCTATTCGCAGAACCTGGCCGTGCCGGCGCGACGCAATCTCGACGAGCCGGACGTGCTTGCCGGCAAGAAAAAGTTCTACGAGATGGGCTGCATTGCCTGTCACACGCCGAAATTCGTCACCATGCGCGGCACGCCGAACAAGGCGCAGGCCTTTCAGCTGATCTGGCCCTATTCCGACTTCCTGTTGCACGACATGGGCGAGGGTCTTGCCGATGGGCAGCGGGTGGGCGAAGCCACGGGGACCGAATGGCGCACCCCGCCGCTCTGGGGCA
Organism: Mesorhizobium sp. CA6; assembly: GCF_020165035.1. Classification (NCBI taxonomy): domain Bacteria; kingdom Pseudomonadati; phylum Pseudomonadota; class Alphaproteobacteria; order Hyphomicrobiales; family Phyllobacteriaceae; genus Mesorhizobium; species Mesorhizobium sp. CA6. The sequence continues at coordinate 132,751 of NZ_JAIUHI010000016.1, forward strand.
TCGGGCTTACCGCGACGGTCAACGGCAATGCCTTTTACCTGCATGACGGCCGCGCGCGTACGCTTGCTGAGGCGATCCTGTGGCATGGCGGCGAGGGACAGAAGGCGCGCGACCGCTTTGTCGGTGCCGCCGCGGCCGATCGCGACGCGCTGATCAAATTCCTGGAGTCCCTCTGATGTCGAAACGCGTCGCTCTGATGTCGAAACGCATGGCCCTTGCTCTTCCGTTCCTTCTGGCCGCAGTGATGCCGGCATCAGCCGCGGTCAAGGCTTCCGATGTCATCGGCCGCGCGATCGATGGCTTCGTCCGCCCCGCCTATGCCAGCCTCGATGAGCATGCGGCGGGCCTGACCAAGGCGATGCACCAGCTTTGCGAAGCGCCGTCCAAGGAGAAGCTCGAAGCGGCTCGCGCGGCGTTTTCAGGCACGGTCGAGGCCTGGTCGGTAGTCGAGATCATCGCCTTCGGACCGATCAAGGAGAACAACCGGCTGGAACGCATGCTGTATTGGCCGGACCGCAAGAGCATCGGCCTGAGGCAAGTGCAGGCCACGCTCGCATCCAAGGACCCATCAGCCACCGATCCGGCGCAACTGGCGCAAAAGAGCGTCGCTATGCAGGGCCTCGGGGCCCTCGAATATGTGCTTTACGGCGACGGCGCCGAAACGCTTGCCGGGAAAGACGATCCTTACCGCTGCGCCTATGGCGCGGCGGTTGCCGGCAATATCGAAACGATGGCGGGCGAGGTGCGCGACGCCTGGCAAAAGCCCGACGGCTTTGCGTCGCTCTGGGCCAATCCGGGGCCGAAGAACCCGCTCTACCGCGACGGCAACGAAGCGGTGACGGAACTGGTCGGCGTCTTCATCAACGAGCTGGAAATGATCCGCGACGTGCGGCTCAAGGGATTTCTCGGCGCGAAACCCGATGCCGACAAGCCGAAGCAGGCGATCTACTGGCGCTCGCAGAACACGACGGCCTCGCTCGCCGGAAATCTCTCCGGCATCGACCAGCTGTTTCATGCCTCCAGGCTCGGCGACGCTCTGCCCGCCGACGCGCAATGGATAGCCGAGTCCATCCACATCCAGCTCGCCAACGGCGTGACAACCGCGAAATCCGTTGCCCGGCCGATCGACAAGGCGCTCGCCGACCCCGCCCTGCGCGACAAGCTCGAGCATTTCGCGCTGATCACCTCCAGCCTGTCGACCTTGATCGGCACCAGGATGACCGCCGAGTTCGGCCTGACCGCCGGCTTCTCGTCGCTGGATGGGGATTGATGCCGTGAGAACCGCCCTCATCGACCGCCGCGATTTCCTTCGGGCCGCGGGCGTGGGCTTCGCCGCCGCCATGGCGCCGCGCGCATGGGCGGACACGCTTGCCGCGGACGCGGTGTTCGCCACGGCCTTCGTCAAGCGCGACGGCAGCTTCGGCGCCGCCGTGCTCTCCGAGGCGGGGAAAATCCTGCACACGATCGGTCTGCCCGAGCGCGGCCACGACGTCACTTTCGATCCGGTGTCGAAGCGCTCGGTGGTCTTTGCCCGCCAGCCCGGCACCTTTGCGGTGGTCTTCGACCATGCCGGCCGCGACAAGCCGCTGACCATCGCCAGCATCGCCGGCCGGCATTTCTTCGGCCATGGCGTGTTCTCGCCTGACGGCGCTCTGCTCTACGCTACGGAGAACGACTTCGACAACGCGGCAGGTGTCGTAGGCGTCTACGATGCGCGGGCGAAATTCAATCGCGTCGGCGAGTTCCCGACCTACGGCATGGGACCGCATGAACTGCTCCTGCTTAGCGATGGCCGCACTTTAGCCATCGCCAATGGCGGCATCGAGACCCATCCCGATTTCGGTCGCGCCGAACTCAACATCGCGACGATGAAGCCCTCCTACACACTGGTCGACCGGATCACCGGCGACCTTATCGAAAAGCACGAATTGCCGCCGGCGCTGCATCAGCTTTCGATCCGCCACATGGATCGCGACCAGGCGGGCACCGTCTGGTTCGGCTGCCAGTATCGCGGGCCGGCGACCGACCGACCGGCATTGGTCGGCCGCGCCGCGCGCGGCAGGGAGCTCGAGCTCCTGGAGATGCCGCAGGACGTGCTCTCAGGCTTGCGCAATTATGTCGGCTCGGTCGCCGCCAATGGCGCAACGGGCACCGTCGCCATCACCTCGCCGGAGGGCAATTCGCTGGCCGTCATCGATGCCGCCAGCGGACGCGTGGTCACGACAAGAGCGCTGGTCGAGGTCTGCGGCGTCGCGCCCGACGGCGCCGGCTTCATGGCGACGACCGGCGCCGGCGAGATCGTCGGTGGCGACGGCGCCACCCGTTCCGAACCGGACTATGTCTGGGACAATCACATGCTGTGCATCGCGGCCACGGCCTGACAACACCAAGATCCCGCTGTGGCGCTGAACCGAAGCCGCTTAACATTTCTCCGCCCTGGCCCTTGCGGCGGCGGCCTATGCCGGGCAGAGGGAATTGTGTTTCGATCCAGTTCGTTAACCGGCCTATGAAGCTGCCCGTATGAAGCTGCTTGCCATCGATTGCGCTGCCAATCTCTGCGCCGCCTGCGTCTATGACGCGGGCGCGGGGAAGGAGCTTGGCCGCGAAGTGCGCGACCTAGGCAAGGGGCATGCCGAGCATCTGATGGCCGTCATCGAGACGGCCTTGAAAGCGGGCGGCATCGGCTACCCTGATCTCAACGCCGTTGCCGTCTCGATCGGACCCGGCTCGTTCACCGGCCTGCGCGTCGGCGTCTCGACCGCGCGCGGCCTGGCGCTGGCGTTGAAAATCCCGGCGATCGGCGTGACGACGCTGGAAGCCCTGGCGGCGGAGGGTGCGAAAACTTTTCCCGGGCGCGCGGTGCTTGCCGCGCTCGACGCCGGCCGCGACGAAATCCACGCGGCGCTCTTTGACAAAGCGTTAGCGGAAACTTACGGACCTTCGGCTACCACGCTTTCCGTGGCGGCGATCATGGCCAACGGCGCCGATGCCGTCCTTGTCGGCACCGCTGCGCCACAGATTGCCGCAGCGGCGGGACGGGCCTTCGACACCGGCCCGGTTGCCGCCACCGCCGACATCGCGACCTATGCCAGGCTGGCGTCGGCCAGAGGGCCGGGCGAAAAGCCCAAGCCGCTCTATCTGCGCGGCGCCGACGCCAAGCCGCAGGCGGGCTTCATTCTTCCAAGACAGGACAACAGTCCAAAGGAAAACCATGATCCCAAAAAGGGGGAGGCGGTTTTGCGGAAAAGTCGTGGTCCAAAAGGAAACGACGCCTGATGCGCATACCGTTCTTTCAGCCGCGCCGCAGGGAATATGCCTTGGAACCGCTGACGGTTGCCGACAGCGCCGCCGTCTCGGAGCTGCATCGCGAGGATTTCGTGCGGCCCTGGACCGATGGCGAGTTCGCAGCGCTGCTCGAGCAGGACACGGTGTTCGGCTACGCCGCACGCGAGACAGGGCAGGGATCGAAACCTCCGGTCGGGTTCGTGCTGGCACGGCTCGCGGCCGGCGAGGGTGAGATCCTGACCGTGGCCGTCGCCCGCACGCATCGCCGGCAGGGTCTTGGCTGGCAATTGATGGATGCGGTGCTGCGCGAGCTTCATGCGCAGCGCGCCGAAGCGCTCTTCCTCGAGGTCGACGAGACCAATGCGCCGGCGATCGCGCTTTATCGCAGGCTCGGCTTCATCCAGGTCGGTCACCGCCCGAACTATTACCGTTCGACCGAGCACGGTCCGACCGGCGCGCTTGTCATGCGCCGCGATCTTCGCTAGCCAGTCCGCGCGATCGGGCGGAGCGAATGATCAAGAAATTGCGGATTTTCCTGGCGCTCTTCTATGTCGTCGTCTCTTCACTGGTGCTGGTGCCGCTGCAGATACTGTCGATGAAGACGGGACTCTGGCCCGAGATCTTCATCCTGAAAATCTGGCATCGCATGATCCTGAGGGCGCTGGGCATGCGGGTGCATGTGAAGGGCGCGCTGGCCAGGGAACGTCCGCTGCTGATCGCGGCCAACCATATCTCCTGGACCGACATCATGGTGCTCGGCTCCTTTGTCGATGTGAAGTTCATCGCCAGGGCCGACATGGAAGGCTGGCCGCTGATCGGCATGCTGTCCAAGTTGCAGCGCACCGTCTACATCGAGCGCGAGCGCAAGCGCACCTCCGGCGACCAGGCGAGCGAGATCGCCAAAAGGATGGCAAAAGGCGACGCCATGGTGCTGTTCGCCGAAGGTTCGACCGGGGACGGCAACCTTGTGCTGCCGTTCAAGAGCACGCTCTTCGGCGCCGCCTCGATGGCGATTTCGGAAGGTGCGGCGGACCAGGTCTTCATCCAGCCCGTGGCGATCGCCTATACGCGCCTGCATGGCATGCCGATGGGCCGCCGCCATCGGCCGATGTCCGCCTGGATCGGCGATCAGGATTTGATGCCGCACCTGAGAACCCTGCTTGCCGAAGGCGCGATCGATGCCGAGGTGCATTTCGGCGAGCCTGTGCCGTTCTCCAAGGGCTCGAACCGCAAGGAAACGGCACGGCTGATGGAAGCCAGGGTGCGCGAGATGATGCAGGCCGTCCTCGCCGACCCGGCCAAGAGCCGGTAGCCGATGCATTTCGCCCAAAGTGCGTAGCGGTTTTGGAATAACGACATACATAAAGAAAAAGACCTGAAGCGCGTCCTGTCGGGACGACCTGCTTCAGGCAGATTCGTCTGTTTTTTGTCACGGAAAGGCGCTAGAAGCCGCCCGATGGATTTGAACACGATTGAAAGCCACGGCATCGGCGCTGCCGCCGAGCACTCGGCCGGCACGGACCGGACGGCGAAAAAGGTCTTCGTCAAGACCTATGGCTGCCAGATGAATGTCTACGATTCCCAGCGCATGACCGATGCGCTGGCGGCCGACGGCTATGTCGCCACCGACGCCGTCGAAGATGCGGATCTTGTGCTGCTCAACACCTGCCATATCCGCGAAAAGGCGGCGGAAAAGGTCTATTCCGAGCTTGGCCGCATTCGCGACATGAAGGCCGAACGCGCCGAGACCGGCCGCGAATTGCTGATCGGCGTCGCCGGCTGCGTGGCGCAAGCCGAGGGCGCCGAGATCATCCGCCGCTCGCCAGCGGTCGATCTGGTCATCGGCCCGCAGACCTATCACCGGCTGCCCGACGTCCTGGCGAGGGTCCGTGGCGGCGAAAAGATCGTCGAGACCGAATACGCCGTCGAGGACAAGTTCGAGCATCTGCCGCAGCCGAAGCGCGCCGAGCTAGCCAGGCGCGGCGTCACCGCTTTCCTGACGGTGCAGGAAGGTTGCGACAAGTTCTGCACCTTCTGCGTGGTGCCTTACACGCGCGGCTCCGAGGTTTCGCGCCCGGTGGCGCAGATCGTCGCCGAGGCCGAGCGCCTCGCCGAGGCCGGCGTGCGCGAGGTGACGCTGCTCGGCCAGAACGTCAATGCCTGGCACGGCATCGGCGAAAATGGCGAGGAATGGGGCCTTGGCCGCCTGCTGTTTCGTCTGGCGGAAATCCCCGGCCTGGCGCGGCTGCGCTACACCACCAGCCATCCGCGCGACATGGACGACGAATTGATCGCCGCGCATCGGGACCTGCCGGCGCTGATGCCCTATCTGCATCTGCCGGTACAGTCGGGCTCCGACCGGATTTTGAAGGCGATGAACCGGCGCCATACGGCGCGCCACTATCTGGCGCTCATCGAGCGCATTCGCGCCGCCCGCGCCGATATCGCCATGTCCGGCGACTTCATCGTCGGCTTTCCCGGCGAGACGGATGAGGATTTCGAAGCGACACTGAAATTGGTGCGCGAGGTGAACTATGCCTCGGCCTTCTCGTTCAAATATTCGCCGCGCCCCGGCACACCGGGCGCCGAAATGGACGGCCATGTCTCGGAAGCGGTGAAGGACGAGCGTCTGCAGGCTCTGCAGGCTCTGCTTCTCAGGCAGCAGCAGGATTTCGGCTTGAGTCTGGTCGGCAGGACCATCGGCACGCTGATCGAGAAGCCTGGCCGGCAGGCCGGGCAGAAAGTTGGCCGTTCGCCTTGGCTCCAGCCCGTTATTGTTGACGACAAGGCCGGCGGAATCGGTGACATTATCGACGTACGAATCACAAGGACCGGCTACAATAGCCTGTTCGCCGAACTGGCCTGACGGGCCTCGGCAGATGAGGAGAGACGGTTGAGCGCTGCTGAACTGAAGAATCCGCCCCCGAACCAGGCGTCCGGGGCTTCCGACATGGCGCACATCGTACTGACCTTCGACAACAACAAGCTTGCCAGCGCCCTTTATGGTCAGTTCGACGAGAATCTGGCCCGGCTCGAGCAGAAGCTCGGCGTGGATATCCGTTCGCGCGGCAACCAGCTTGCGATCAAAGGCTCGGCTCCGGCCGCCGAGCAGGCGCGCCGGGCGCTGGATACGCTCTACGGCATCCTGCAGAAGGGCGTCGACATCGGCCAGTCGGATGTCGACGGCGCCGTGCGCATGGCGATTGCCGCCGACGACCAGCTGACGCTGCCCACCTTGGAGCGCAAGGGCAAGGTTTCGGCCGCCCAGATCGCGACGCGCAAGAAGACGATCTATGCCCGGTCGCTGACGCAGGACGCCTATATGCGGGCGCTGGAGCGCTCGGAAATGGTCTTCGGCATCGGCCCGGCCGGCACCGGCAAGACCTATCTTGCGGTCGCGCATGCGGCCATGCTGCTCGAACGCGGCATGGTTGAGCGCATCGTGCTGTCGCGCCCGGCCGTCGAGGCCGGCGAGCGGCTGGGCTTCCTGCCCGGCGACATGAAGGAGAAGGTCGACCCCTATCTGCGGCCACTCTACGACGCGCTCTACGACATGATGCCGGCCGACAAGGTCGAGCGCGCGATCGCCGCCGAAGTCATCGAGATCGCGCCATTGGCCTTCATGCGCGGCCGCACGCTGGCGCATGCGGCGGTGATCCTCGACGAGGCGCAGAACACCACGCCGATGCAGATGAAGATGTTCCTGACCCGTCTCGGCGAGAACTCGCGCATGATCGTCACCGGCGATCCGACCCAGATCGACCTGCCGCCCAACACCAAGTCGGGGCTGGTCGAGGCGCTGCGCATCCTCGACGGCGTGCCGGGCATCGTCACGGTCCGCTTCAACGAAGGCGACGTGGTGCGCCACCCGCTGGTCGCCGAGATCGTCAAGGCCTATGACCGCGACGGCAAGCTGGCGCGAGGCCTCGGCGCCGAAAGCTGATCAAAAGGCCGCATGGCTGCAGACAACAAATCCTCTGCCGGAATCCCGGTCGACATCGATATTTTCATCGAGGCCGGCGCTTGGCCCGCGGAAGCCGAGTTGACGCGTCTGGTCGAGCGCGCAGTTGCGGCCGCTTTTGCCGAGACCGGCGCGGGCGGCGCTTCCGAGCTCAGCGTCGTTTTTTCCGACGATGCCCATATCCAGGCGCTCAATGCCGAATGGCGCGGCAAGGACAAGCCGACCAACGTCTTGTCTTTCCCGGCTTTTTCGTTTTCGAAAGGCGGCAAGCTGCCGCCGATGCTGGGCGATATCGTGCTGGCTTCCGAGACGGTATCTCGCGAGGCGGCACTGGAAGACAAGCCGGTTGCGAACCATATCACCCATCTTGTTATCCATGGCCTGCTGCATCTTTTGGGCCATGATCATGAGACCGACGCCGAGGCCGAGGAGATGGAAGCGATCGAGCGCGCGGCGCTTGCGAGACTTGCCATTCCCGATCCCTACGCGTAACAAAAAAGCTCAATTGACCCGATGGCGATGAACGACACACCAGAAACTGCCGCCCGTCCGGACGCCGGCAGTGCTGCCAAGTCTTCCGAAAAGACGGAAGAGGGCTCAAGTCCGAGTATTCCGACCGGCAGCGCGGCCGCTGAGCCGACGCATGCCGGTCCTTCCCTTGTCGACCGTGTGCTTGGCCTGTTCCGGCACCGCAACGGCACCAGCCTGCGCGAGGAAATCGCCGGCGCGCTTGCCGAAACGGCGACCGATGCCGGCGCCTTCTCGCCCGGCGAACGCGCCATGCTCAACAACATCCTGCGCCTGCGCGAAGTCCGGGTGGAGGACGTCATGGTGCCGCGCGCCGACATCGAGGCGGTCGAGATCAACACGACGCTTGGCGATCTGCTTGGGCTGTTCGAGCAGTCCGGCCATTCGCGCATGCCGGTCTATTCCGAGACATTGGACGATCCGCGCGGCATGGTCCACATCCGCGACGTACTCGCCCACATCACCAAGGTCGCCCGCGTCAAGAAGGGCCGCACCAGAGCGAAGGCGCCGGTGTCGACCGCGCTCGACCTTGCTCAGGTCGATCTCGCGCGCACCATCGGCGATCTCAGCCTGATCCGTCCGGTTCTGTTCGTGCCGCCCTCGATGCTTGCCTCCGACCTGATGGGGCGCATGCAGACGACCCGCACGCAGATGGCGCTGGTCATCGACGAGTATGGCGGCACCGACGGCCTCGCCTCGCTGGAGGATATCGTCGAGATGGTGGTCGGCGACATCGAGGACGAGCATGACGACGACGAGCCGATGATCACGCAGACCGGCGACGGCGTCTTCGTCGTCGACGGCAAAGCCGAGATCGACGAGGTCGCCAAGATGATCGGCGAGGATTTCGCCGCCGGCGAGCATGGCGAATATGTCGACACAATCGGCGGCATGATCTTCAACACGCTCGGCCGCGTCCCCGCTCGCGGCGAAGTGGTGCAGGCTATCCCAGGTTTCGAGTTCCACGTGCTCGACGCCGACCCGCGCCGCGTCAAGCGCGTGCGCATCGTGCAGAGCCAGAAAGGCGAGCGTCGCCGCCGCGCCGCGCGCACCGAGCAGGCCTGACACCGTCGCGACATGCCCGTCGACGATCCTTTCAAGCATGCCGTTCTCGGCTCAGGCGTCTTCTATAAAGATCCGCGCGCCGCATTGACCTGGCTGCAGGCGGCCTTCGGCTTCGAGCCAAGCATGGTGGTGAGCGACGCCGACGGCCGGCTTGTCCATGCCGAAATGCGTTTCGGCGACGGCTACATCATCGTCGATTGCGAATGGGCCGAGCATGTCGCCAGCCCGGCCTCGGTCGGCGGCAAGAACACCCAGGCCGTCTATATCCGGCTGCGGCAGGATCTCGACGCTCATTGCGAAAAGGCACGTGCGGCCGGCGCGGAAATTCTTCAGGGACCGACGGATCATTTCTACGGCGAGCGCCAATACCGCGCCCGCGATCCCGAGGGTCATGTCTGGACGTTCAGCCAGACCGTGCGCGTTGTCCCGAAGGACGAGGCCGAGCGGCTGAGCGGCTGCGGATCGAGGGCTGGCACAACTGAGCATTTTGCACCCAACCGGAATCGCTTGGCGTTGCAGAAATGCGGCTAAGGCAAAGAGCTATGGCGGGATACCGATATAGCGCGACGGCGCATCAGGCTGCGCTTATCTGGGTTTGGATCGGGCGGTGCAGCCTGTTAAACCTCTAGCTCCCTGATTCGCGCGACTTGGGACGCTTGATGCAGCGCTTTGCCGGCCGGATAATTCTGCTGTGGGGGTGGCGGCGGGCTCTGGTTGCGTTTGCCGCCGGAGCGCTGGCGGTGCTTGCCCAGGCGCCTTATGATTTCTTCGCCGTCTGCTTCGTTTCGTTCCCGGTCCTTGTCTGGCTGCTCGACGGCGCCACCGGCGAGGCGTCAGATGGCTGGTTGAGGCGCCTGAGGCCGGCCTTCGCCGCTGGCTGGTGGTTCGGCTTCGGCTATTTCCTGGCCGGTCTTTGGTGGATCGGCCAGGCATTGCTGGTCGAGGCCGACAGCTTCGCGTGGGCCTTGCCCTTCGCCGTTGTCGGCATCCCGTTCGCGCTCGCTTTCTTCTATGGCTTTGCCACCGTTGTAGCGCGGCTGTTCTGGAGCAGCGATATCGGTCGTATCGCGGCGTTAGCCTTCGGCTTCGGGCTCGCGGAATGGCTGCGCGATTTCCTCTTCACCGGCTTCCCGTGGAATGCCGTCGGCTATGCCGCAATGCCGGTGCCGCTCCTGATGCAGAGCGTATCGGTGACCGGCATGATCGGCATGAATGCGCTTGCGGTCTTTGTCTTTTCGCTTCCTGCGCTCCTCGCCGCGCGCCACCATCTCAAGCTCGGCCTCGCCTTGTTCGTGATCCTCGTCGCCGCCCATGTCGGCTTCGGCTATGTCAGGCTTGCGGCACCGGTCGAATCGAGCCGCGCGATCGACGTTCGCATCGTCCAGCCGGCGGTCGATCTCAGCGAGAAGTGGGATGCCTCGGTGCGCGACCGCATCTTCGCGACTTTGCTGGGGATATCGGGGAAAGCGCCGGAACAGGGCCATGCCAAGCCGCAGCTTATCCTGTGGCCGGAGACATCGGTGCCGTTCCTTTTCACCGAGCGTCCGGACGCGCTGACGGCGCTGGGCGACATGCTGGCCGACGGTCAGATGTTGATTGCCGGTGTCGTGCGCGAAGAAGGCGGATCGGCCAATGCCGGCAGCCGCTACTACAATTCCGTCGTAGCGATCAACGACAAGGGCGAGATCGTCGATGCCGTCGACAAGGTGCATCTGGTGCCGTTCGGCGAATATCTGCCCTTCGCCGACTTGTTCGAACGCTTGGGCATAGGCCAACTCGTTGCCGGGCCGATGAATTTCGCCGCCGGCAACGAACGCCATCCGATCGGCGTTCCGGGCGGCCTGCGTGCCGCTCCGTTCATCTGCTACGAGGTGATTTTTCCCGATCTCGTCGCTGCTGACGCTGCATCCGCCGACTTGATTGTAAACGTCACCAACGACGCATGGTTCGGCGACACGCCAGGCCCGTATCAACACTTCAGGCAGGCGCAGATTCGCGCAGCGGAGAATGGAATGCCTCTGTTGCGCGCGGCTAACAATGGCATATCGGCCGTCGTCGATTCGCGCGGGCGCATTGTCGATGCGCTTGCCGTCGACGCGCGCGGCGCTATCGACGCGCATGTGCCCGTTTCTGGGCGCTCCCTCCTGCCCGCCGAACAGCGACGCATTAACGGATTGCTGATCATGTTGCTGTTTGCGCTGATTGCCTTCACACTGAATGTAAGGCAGCGGCTACGGGTGAATTGACAGTCGGCACATTAGAAACTCATACTGTAACGCCTAAAATTTTCTCGAAGTCGGTTGGAGGGTTCTGTTGGGGCAGGTGGCTCCGGCTTCATATGGGCGGAACAAATAGAAAAAGCCGGAAAAATTCGGCGAGGAAAAAATGACAGAAGAGAACAAGAAGAAGCCGAATCCGATCGACATCCATGTCGGGAGCCGCATCCGGCTGCGTCGCAATATGCTTGGAATGAGCCAGGAAAAGCTGGGTGAAAATCTCGGCATCACCTTTCAGCAGATCCAGAAGTACGAGAAGGGCACAAACAGGGTTGGCGCCAGCCGCCTGCAGGCGATCGCCTCCATCCTGAGCGTTCCTGTCGCCTTCTTCTTCGAGGATGCCCCGGGCGAGGAGCCCGCCGGCGGCACCAGGGGATTTGCCGAAGACTCCTCGATGGCGTTCGCCATCGAATTCTGCGGCAGTCCCGAGGGTCTCCAGCTCAACCGGGCCTTCGTCAAGATCGGCGACGTCAAGGTGCGCCGCAGGATCATCGATCTGGTGAAGGCGCTTTCCGCCGAGGACGCCGATTGATTTGCCTGATGCCGCCGGCGGTTTCATGCCGCTGGTGGCATAGCCGACCTTGCCTACATTCATGCCAGATCCGTCGCGCCGCTTGACGAGCGGCGCCCGGCACCGCTAACACGTGGCGCGCCAAAATCGGCAGCTTGCCGATCTTTTCAAGAGGGGACACCCGTGACGCGGCAGAACTATCTCTTCACCTCGGAATCCGTCTCCGAGGGTCATCCCGACAAAGTCTGTGACCGTATCTCCGACGAGATCGTCGATCTGGTCTATCGCGAAGCCAAGAAGACGGGCATGGATCCGTGGAAGGTGCGCGTTGCCTGCGAGACGCTGGCCACCACCAACCGCGTCGTCATCGCCGGCGAGGTCCGCGTCCCGGACACGCTTTTGAAGAAGGACAAGGCGGGCAACGTCCTCAAGGACGCGTCCGGCCACCCTGTGGTCAACCCGGCCAAGTTCAAGTCGGTTGCCCGCAAGGCGATCCGCGAGATCGGCTACGAGCAGTCCGGCTTCCACTGGAAGACCGCCAAGATCGACGTGCTGCTGCATGGCCAGTCGCCCGACATCGGCCAGGGCGTCGACAATGCCGCCGACCGCCAGGGCGAGGAAGGGGCCGGCGACCAGGGCATCATGTTCGGCTACGCCTGCCGCGAGACGCCCGACCTGATGCCGGCACCGATCTATTACAGCCACAAGATTCTCGAACTGCTGGCAGCGGCACGTCATGAAGGCAATGGCGAGGCCGGCAAGCTCGGTCCGGACGCCAAGAGCCAGGTCACCGTGCGCTATGCCGACGGCAAGGCGGCGGAAGTCACGCAGATCGTGCTCTCCACCCAGCATCTCGATGCGAACTGGGACTCCAAGAAGGTCCGCAAGGTGGTCGAGCCCTATATCCGCGAGGCGCTTGGCGACTTGAAGATCGCCGAGGACTGCAACTGGTACATCAACCCGACCGGCAAATTCGTCATCGGCGGGCCTGACGGCGATGCCGGCCTCACCGGCCGCAAGATCATCGTCGACACCTATGGTGGCGCAGCCCCCCACGGCGGCGGCGCCTTCTCGGGCAAGGACACCACCAAGGTCGACCGTTCGGCCGCCTATGCGGCGCGCTATCTTGCCAAGAACGTGGTGGCGGCCAAGCTTGCCGACCGCTGCACCATCCAGCTCTCCTACGCCATCGGCGTCGCCCAGCCGCTGTCGGTCTATGTCGACCTGCACGGCACCGGCAAGGTGGACGAAGCGAAGCTCGAGGATGCGCTGCGCAAGGTGATGGACCTGTCGCCGTCGGGCATTCGCCGTCATCTCGACCTCAACAAGCCGATCTATGCAAAAACCTCGTCCTACGGCCATTTCGGTCGCAAGGCCGGTCGCGACGGCTCCTTCTCCTGGGAAAAGACCGATCTTGCCAAGGCGCTCAAGGACGCCGTCGCCGCCTGACGCCAGCGGACGCAAAGGATAGGCCGAGCCGGGCGACCGAAGGATTCTTCGGTCGCCGGCACGGCAAGACTATCCGCCCGCAGCAGGCGATCGCCCTCGAAAGCGGCCTGCGCCAATACCGGGTCGACCTGACGGCGGAAGCGCCGGCCGATCTCAGGACCTTGTTCAAGGCACCGGTCTCGACGCTGCAGCTGGAAATCGGTTTCGGTGGCGGCGAGCATCTCCTGCATCGCGCGACGGAAGCGCCGGGAACCGGTTTCATCGGCGTCGAGCCTTTCGTCAACGGCATGGCCAAGATGATGACGGCGCTCGGCAAGGCGCCGCTTGCCAATCTCAGGGTCTATGACGACGACGCCACGCGGCTGCTCGACTGGCTGCCGGAAGCCTCGCTCGACGGCATCGACTTGCTTTATCCCGATCCGTGGCCGAAGAAGAAGCACTGGAAGCGGCGTTTTGTCGGCGCCGCCAATCTCGACCGCTTTGCCCGGGTGCTGAAAGCCGGCGGCAGGTTCCGCTTCGCATCCGATATCGACAGCTATGTGAACTGGACGCTGCTTGCCTGCCGCGAACACGGCGCCTTCGCATGGCAGGCCGAGGACGCTTCCGGCTGGCACCAGCCCTATGACGGCTGGCCAGGCACCCGCTACGAGGCCAAGGCCATCCGCGAAGGACGGCGGCCGGCCTATCTGGCCTTCATCCGGAAATAGACGGCACCAAGGTGTCGTAATCAGCCGCTCTAGAAGCGGCCGATTCGGTCGAAAGCGGCCGGATCGATGCCGAGTTTCTTCAGGTCGCTGCGTCGCCGCTCCGCCTCACGGCATGCGGAGTTGACGAACCACTTTGGTTCTACCACATTCACAATGAACCAGAATGGAGACAGGATGATGAGCGCCTTCACCGTGCGGCTTCCGGATGAGACTGTGGCCAAGCTGGACCAACTGGCGGAAAAGGTGGATCGCTCTCGTTCCTACGTCGCCGCTCAAGCGATCGAAGACTATGTCGCCAGGGAAGAATGGCAGCTTGCCGAGATCGAGGCCGGCCTTGACGAAGCCGATCGAGGAGAATTCGCACGCGAGAAGGACTTGGCCGGCGTCATAGCGAAATACGTCAAGCCCGAACGATGAAGCTGACCCGCTGGACCCAGCGCGCCGTGCGTCGTCTCGACCAGGTTGGCGCTTTCATCGAAAAGGACAATCCAACGGCCGCGGCACGAGTGGTTGCCGGTATCGTTTCCTGTGCGGACAATCTCGCCGAGCAACCCGCCATGGGGCGGGTCGGGCGTGTGAAAG
>NZ_JAIUHI010000017.1:0-137486 GCF_020165035.1 Mesorhizobium sp. CA6
GCCTACTGCCTACTGCCTACTGCCTACTGCCTACTGCCTACTGCCTACTGCCTACTGCCTACTGCCTACTGCCTACTCGCGTACCCCACCACTCCACCTTCCGTCAGTTCCGCCAAGGCAAGGGACTGATCGAGGTGAGCGGCGCGCCAGGCAAGCATCTTCTCGGCGAACTCGAGCCGTACCGGGAGATAGGCCGGGTCGTTCGCCACATTGTTCAGCTCGCCTGGGTCCCTCGATAGGTCGAACAGAAGCGCCGGCAGGCCGCCGCCGAAGTGGACATATTTGAAGTCCGCCGCGCGGATAACGGCGAGGTTGCAGGCGTTCGATCCGACACCGAAATGGCGTTCGGCTTCGCCTTGGGCGACCGTGCGGAAATCAAACTCCCAATGCGCAGCGTCGCGCCAGGCTTCCGGTTCCGTTCTGTCCAGCCAAGGCGCGAGCGAACGACCGTCGAGGTGGCACTGCGGCGCGGCGCCGATCAGGTCGAGCATAGTCGGGAAGATATCGACGGCTTCAGTGAAGCGATCCACGGACGAACCGGCCGTGGCTTCCCGGCGCGGATCGCGGATGATCAACGGAATGTGGTAGCTGGCGTCGAAGAAGCCGCCTTTGCCGAGCATGAAGTGATCGCCCATCATCTCGGCATGGTCGGAGGTGAGCACGATCACGGTGTCGTCCCAGGCGCCCGCTGATTTGATGGCCCGCCAGATGCGGCCGAGCTGCGCGTCGACCTCGGAGATCATGCCGTAATAGATCGCGCGGATGCGGCGAAAGTTCTCCTCGCTCCAGTCGGGCACGTTGCCCTCGATGCCGGGGACGAATTTTGTCCGCTTCTGCCCGGCCAGATCGTAGGCGAGATAGGGATGACTCCTGGCCTCGGCCTGCCAATTTGCAGCGCGTTTGAAAGCGGGACCTTCGGCCGGATCGTACATGCTGTTGTAGGGCTCCGGCACGATGAAGGGCGGGTGCGGGCTGATGAAGGAGATATGCGCGAACCACGGCGCGCGCTTCTCCTGCTCGCCAAGCCAGCGGATGAACTCGCCGGCCAGGAACGCGGTCGGCGTTTGGTCTTTCGAATAGATCGGCGGCGCGTTGCTCACGTCCTGTTTCGCCTGGCCGCGGGCCGGACGGTGGATGTCGGGGCTTCCTGCGCCGGTGTCGATGCCTTGGGTCCGCAGCCATGACTGCCATTGCTTCTGATGCTCGGGCAGGGCCTGGCGCACGGTGAATCCCGGCAGCACGCCTTCATAGCTGCGCAGGCGCGGATCCCCGGCCGCCAGCGGGCGCGGATCGAGCGAGACATCGGTGTAGCCGAACAGGGTGGGATCATAGCCCGCCGCGCGCGCCGAAAGCGCGATGTTGCCATGGCGCGCGTCAAGCGGCGTGCCATTGCGGCAGACGCGATTGTTCATCTGGTAGAGCCCGGTGTAGAGGCACGCGCGGGCAGGCGAGCAGGGTGCTGCCCCGCCGTAGTGGCGGCGGAAAAGCACGCCTTCCGCGGCGAGCGCATCCACGT
The DNA here is from genome assembly GCF_020165035.1 of Mesorhizobium sp. CA6. Classification (NCBI taxonomy): domain Bacteria; kingdom Pseudomonadati; phylum Pseudomonadota; class Alphaproteobacteria; order Hyphomicrobiales; family Phyllobacteriaceae; genus Mesorhizobium; species Mesorhizobium sp. CA6. The sequence goes on from NZ_JAIUHI010000017.1 coordinate 1,517, forward strand.
TCGGCGTCTTCACCACCGGATGGCCAGCCGCCGACAGGCAATCGCCACGCCACTGGTCGCAGGTGATGAGCAGGACGTTCGGGCGGTGCTTGCGATTGTCCAAGATCGTCTCCTTGTGGAAGCGTTCAGATGGAACGGAAATCACCCGCGTTGCAAGCCAAGCTTTGGTGACGGATTGGTGGACATGTTTCGAACTGTCGTTCACTTTTGTGATACAGTCCATTCTGTGTTTGCCGCTTTGCCGCCGGCCCGCTCATCCTCATATTGGCGTGGACAGCGGCAAGGGCCGCACAAGGACAAAGGGAAGGAGCAGGATCATGCTCAATCAGATACAGGGGCTGCATCACGTCACCTCGATGGCGAGCGATGCACGCCACAACAATGAGTTCTTTACGAAAAAGCTTGGCCTGCGCCGGGTGAAGAAGACCGTCAATTTCGACGCGCCGGATGTCTACCATCTCTACTATGCCGACGAGGTCGGCACGCCGGGTTCGGTGATGACCTATTTCCCGTTCCCCGATATCGCCAAGGGCCGGCACGGCGTCGGCGAGGTGGGCTCGACAGTGTTCTCGGTGCCGGAAGGCACGCTGGCCTATTGGGAAAAGCGCTTTGCCGATGAAGGCGTGGGCAACGTCGCCCGCACGGAAGCTTTTGGCGAGAAGCGGCTTACCTTCACCGGTCCCGACGGCGACAGTTTCGCGCTTGTCGAGGACAAGGCCGACAAACGCGCGCCGTGGGTCAAAGGCGGCGTTCCCGGCGACGAGGCGATCCGCGGCTTCCACTCGGTCTCGCTGCGGCTGAAGGACGGAGGCGCCACCGAGGAGCTTTTGAAATTCATGGGCTATGAGGAGGTCGACAAGTCCGGCAATATCCGCCGGCTGGCGATCAAGAACGGCAACGGCGCCGATGTCGTCGACATCGAATCGCTGCCGGGTGCCGGCTTTGCCAATCTCGGCGCCGGGTCGGTGCACCATGTCGCCTTCGCGGTCGAGGATCGTGCCAAGCAGCTGGAAGTGCGCAAGGCGCTGGTCGACACGGGCTATGGCGTGACGCCGGTCATCGATCGCGACTATTTCTGGGCGATCTATTTCCGAACGCCGGGCGGCGTGCTGTTCGAGGTGTCGACCAACGAGCCGGGCTTCAACCGCGACGAGGACACCGCGCATCTGGGCGAGGCGCTGAGGCTGCCGGCGCAGCACCAGCATCTGCGGCCCTATCTGGAACAGCATCTGCAGAAGCTGGAAGACTGAAGCCATGAGCAAGGACGCTTACATCTATAAGGTGCTGCCCGGTACGCCGGGCAGTCCGCTGCTCTTCGTCCTCCACGGCACGGGCGCCGACGAGAACCAGCTTCTCGGCTTCGGCCGCGAGCTTATGCCTTCGGCGACGATCGTCTCGCCGCGCGGCGATGTGTCGGAGCACGGTGCTCCCCGTTTCTTCCGCCGCACCGGCGAGGGTGTCTACGACATGGACGACCTGGCGCGCGCGACCTCGAAGATGGCGGGCTTCGTCAAGGCGCATGTCGGGACCGCAAAACCCTCGGCGGTGTTCGGCCTCGGCTACTCCAACGGCGCCAACATCCTGGCCTCGGTGGTGTTCGCCGAGCCGGGCCTGTTCGATGGCGCGACGCTGATGCATCCGCTGATCCCGTTCGAACCCCGCGTCCAGGGCAGGCTTGCCGGCCGCCGCATCTTGATCACGGCCGGCAGGCGCGACCCGATCTGTCCGCCCAAGTTGACGTCGCGGCTCGAGGCCTATTTGCGCGCCGACGGCGCCGATGTCACAGTGGAATGGCACGACGGCGGGCATGAGGTTCGGCCGAATGAAATCGAAGCGGCGCGGCGGTTTTTCGCGCCGGCGCCCGTTGCCGAAGGAGGCAAGTGACATGGCCGACCAACTGCCCGAGATCGAACTGGAAGACCGCGGCTCCAAGGGGCGTTACGTGCTGCGCGGCCCGGGCGGCGCCGAGGCCGAGATGACGTTCACCAAGATCGGCGAGCACCAGCTCATCATCGACCACACCGAAGTGCCGGACGTCTTTCGCGGCCAGGGCGCCGGGCTTCGGCTCGTCACCCGCGCGGTCGAGGATGCGCGTGCCGCCGGCAAGAAGATCATCCCGCTCTGCCCCTTCGCCAACGCCCAGTTCCGTCGCCACCCGGAATGGGCGGATGTGCTGAAGCGGTAGCACCGTCTTTCCCTTCTCCCCCTGCGGGAGAAGGTGGCCGCGCAGCGGCCGGATGAGGGGTGCTCCAGAGAAAGCCGGCGTCTCACTCCGTTGGAACACCCCTCATCCGTCTCGGCGCTGCGCGCCGATCCACCTTCTCCCACAGGGGGAGAAGGAAAAGAGCCAGCCCAGCATTTGCACCGCCCGGTCATCTTGCCTAAGTTGACGGTTCGCCCGGACGAAACCTGTCGTCCCGCCCATCTCCGATTTGAATGGCTTCCCTGATGACCGATACCGACCTGATCCCCGTTTTCGACGGACATAACGACACGCTGCTTCGGCTCTACCAGTCGAAGGAAGCCGACGTCGAAAAGCTGTTCATCGAGGGGACGCCGGGCGGGCATATCGACCTGCCGCGCGCCAGGAAGGGCGGCTTTGCCGGCGGCATGTTCGCGATCTTTCCGCCTCCGGTCGAAAAGTCGAAACGCAGCGCCGTGCCGCCGGCGCCGAGCGACAATGAACCGCTGCCGCCGGAACTGCCGCAGGCCGAGGCGATCACCTCGACCATCGGCATGGCTTCGATCCTGTTCCGGCTGGAGCGCGCCGGCGCATTGACCGTCTGCCGCAGCGCCGGCGATGTGCGGGACGCGATGGCCAAGGGCTCGATCGCGGCGGTGTTCCACATCGAAGGCGTCGAGGCGATCGATCCCGGGCTTGCCATGCTCGATGTGCTGCACGCCGCAGGGCTGCGCTCGCTGGGCATCGTCTGGAGCCGCCCCAACGCCTTCGGCAACGGCGTGCCGTTCCGCTTTCCGTCCTCGCCCGACACCGGGCCAGGTCTTACCGATGCCGGCAAGGCGCTGGTCAAGGCGTGCAACCAGCTCAGGATCATGATCGACCTCTCGCATCTCAACGAGAAGGGTTTTCGCGACGTGGCCGAGCTTAGCGATGCGCCGTTGGTCGCGACCCATTCCAATGTGCATGCGATCTGCGGCCATTCGCGCAACCTGACCGACTGGCAGCTCGGCGCGATCCGCGAATCCGGCGGCATGGTGGGCCTGAACTTCGCCACCGGCTTCCTGCGCGAGGACGGCCGCATGAACGCCGACACCAGCATTGATATCATGGTGCGCCACATCGATTCGCTGTTGCAGGCGCTGGGTGAAGACGGGGTCGGGCTGGGCTCGGATTTCGACGGCGCCATGATCCCGGCCCCCATCGGCGACGTCGCCGGTCTGCCGAAGCTCATCGATGCGCTGGCGGCACGCGGTTTCGGGCGCGCGCTGATCGAGAAGATCTCTTATCGGAACTGGTTGAACGTGCTGGAGCGCACCATAGGCTAAGGCGGGTCTATCCGTCGTAGCCGATACGCCTCAGCCATTCCTTGCCGACGCCACGGTCGCGGATGATCGCCAAGGGGTTTTCCGCGTCGAGCCGGGCGCAAATGCGGTAGACCTCGAGCGTCTCGGCGTTCATTTCGCCGCGCTTGAAGAAATACATCGCCGCCGCGTAGCGAGTACGGCCGGACCACATCTCGCCGAGTGGCGTGTTGACCAGTTGCCACTGCTCGGCGGCTTCCGCTTCCAGGTCTTCCGCTTCGCTTGCCATGTCAAAAGTCCGCGGGCGGGTTTGCGGTGCGGCGGTCGAGCTTGATGAAGGGCCTCGGCACCACCTTCGCCTTCTTCATCAGCTTCTGGTACTGCAACTCGCGCATGACGTAAATCTCGACCCAGAGGTCGTCGACGATTGTTTCGCCATAGGGCCGCCGCAGCGAGGCGAGCGCGATGTTGCGCTTGGCCATGGGCGACCATATCGCCGCGCTGACCAGCCCAACCTCCTGGCTTTTCTTGTAGTAGACGATCGCATGCTCGGCCGGGATGTTGCCTTCGATCTCCAGGCCGACCAGCACATGGCGCAGCTTCTTCTTCGTCCGGGCTTCGAGGATGGCGCGGCGGCCGTTGAAATGGCCTTTGTCCGGATCGATCATGAAGCCGAGGCCGATCTCGTCCGGCATGCGAAGGCGGTCGGCGCGGATGGCGTGCTCGGCAGCCGTGAAATCGGCATTGGCGACGATCAGTCCCGCCTCCAGCCGAGCGCGGTTCAGCGCCGTATAGCCGATGGCGCGGATGCCGCGCAGCTCGCCCGCCGCCATCAGCCGGTCCCACAGGCTCAGCGCCTTGTCGGCCGGCACGAACAATTCGTAGCCGAGATCGCCGGTGAAGCCGGTGCGCGAGATGGTCACCGCAGCGCTGTCATGCGCGAACTCGGCGAGGTCGAAGATTTTCAGCCGCTCGACGCCGGCAAAGCCCGCTTCGCGCAGGATGGCGAAGGAGGTCGGGCCCTGCAGCGCAAGTCCGGCGATGGCCTCCGTCTCCTCCTCGACACTGACCTCATAGCTGATCGCACTGTCGAGCAGCCAGGGCAGATGCCGCTCCTGCGAGCAGAGACGGAAGCGTGTCGGCGAAAGCCGGAACAACGTGCCGTCGTCGAGCACGAAACCATCGTCATCGCACCAGGCGGTGTAGTGGACGCGGCCGGGTTTCAGCTTGGTCACGTCGCGCAGGGTGACGCGGTCGAGATAGGCTTCGGCATCCGGTCCCTCGATTCGGTATTTGGTCATTGGCGAGATGTCGAAGAGCGCCGCCTGGCTGCGGATGGCGAAATATTCGAGCTCCTCGTCCCACAGCGAATGCGGCGCGCGGTAGCCGGCCCAGTTGTACCAGTCGTTCGTCAGCGCCAGCGCGTCGATGCGCGGCTGGAAGGGGGTGCCCATGCGCAAAGTGCGGAAGTGGGATTGGGCGAGGGTGCGGGCGGCGTCGGTTTTCACATGACGATTCATGACGGCGTTCCTTCGCGCCCCCCTCTGTCCTGCCGGACATCTCCCCCACAAGGGGGGAGATTGGACGTCACGCTGACTTTCGCCAGTCTCCGACGTCGCAAGAAAAGCGCCGACAGATCGAGCTGCTGATCTCCCCCTTCGTGGGGGAGATGGCCGGCAGGCCAGAGGGGGGCGCCATGGAGCGCGACTTCAGCGATTTGCAAAAACATATTCACCCCCTCATCGCGATGATGCGGCGCGCGGCGTTGAGGCCGGGCGCGCCGGAGATGCCGCCGCCCGGATGCGAGCCGGCGCCGGCAAGGAACAGGCCTTCGAGCGGCGTGTCGTAGCCCGACCAGCCGGAGACCGGCCGCGACATCAGCATCTGGTCGGCCTGCAACTCGCCATGGTGCCAGTGGCCGCCAGGCATGCGATAGCGCGCCTCGATGTCGGCGGGCGTCAAAAGCTCGGCGTGGCTGACCGTTGCCCCGATGCCGGGCGCATAGGTCTCGAGCTGCGCCATGATCGCCTTGAGGAAGCGCGGCTTGCCGGCGCCCCAGCCCTCTCTCAACGCATAAGGCGCGTACTGCACCACGGCCGAAAGCACGCAGGCGCCGAATGGGGCGAGCGATGGGTCGGCCAGGCTGGGCAACGTGATCTCCATCACCGGCTCTGGCGAGAAGTCGCCATATTTCGACGGATTGAAGGCGCGCTCGACATGGTCGGGCGAAGGCGCGACGACGAGGCGGCCCTTGTGGCCGGCGGCGTCGACGCCCGAAAATTGCGGCGGGCGGTCCAGCGCCAGATGCAGCTTGGCCGCATCGCCCTTCATGCGGATGTTCTTCACCTTGCGCACGAAGCCGGAGTCAACCTCGCGCGGGCCGACAAGATCGAGGATCGTCGTCGCCGGGTTGATCGCGGAGACGACGATCTTGGCCTGCAGCGTCGCGTCGCCCTGCGTGACGACGCCGACGGCGCGGCCCTTCTCGACGATCACCTTGGCGACCGGCGAAGCGTGGCGGATGGAAACGCCGGCTTTTTCCGCCGCCGCGCAGATGGCGGCGACGACGGCGCCCATGCCGCCTTTCGGCTGGATCTGCGCGCCGGCAAGGCCGCCAATTTCGCCGGCCAGCCTGTAGTAGAGGCCGAGCAGCGAAGTCGGCGAGCGCGGCCCAAGATGCGACCCCAGCGTCGCGTCGAAAGCAAGCAGGCCCTTCAACCGGTCATCCGACAGCTGCTCGTCGAGCAGATCGTAGACATTCATCAGAAGCACGCGCAGGAAATCGCGCATGTCTTTCTTGCCGAGTCGCTTCAGCGCCAGCGCGGTCTGGCCGAGCCCGGTCACATCGGCGAGCGACATGCCGCCAAGATCAGGCGGTCGGCGCGACAGGAAAGGCTTCAGCACGCCGGCATAGCGCAGCAGTTGCGCGCGCAAATCTTTCCAGGCGGACTGTTCCGAAGCGCTGGCGCCCGTCAGCACCTCGCCATAGGCGCCGTGGAGCACCAGCGGGCCGTCCTTCGACAGCGCAACCGACAGCACGAAGTCGCCGCGCTCTACCGTCAGCCCGTGGCGTTCCAGCTCCAGCGTCTTCACGACATCGGGATGCAGGCGATTGAGCAGATGCGCGACCGTGGAGACGCGAAAGCCCGGCGCGAATTCCTCGGTGCGCGCGGCGCCGCCGACCTCGTTGCCGGCCTCGAGCAGCAGCACCTTGCGGCCCGACTTGGCCAGCGTGGCGGCGGCGACGAGGCCATTGTGACCGCCGCCGATGACGATAACGTCCCAGTTCAAATCAGATGACGTCATGGGCCGGGCTCATATGCAGGGTTGGCTTGGCCAGATCACGCAGGATTTCGGCGGCGGCATTGCGTCCGGGCGCGCCCATGACGCCGCCGCCCGGATGGGTGGAAGAGCCGCACATATAGAGCCCACTGAGCGGCGAGCGGTATTGTGCGTAGCCCGGCACCGGGCGGTTGAAGAGCAGCTGGTCGAAGGTGAGCTCGCCCTGAAAAATATTGCCTTCGGTGAGGCCGACCTCGGCCTCGATCTCGCGCGGCGTGCGCACCTCCATGTGGACGATGCGGTCGCGGAAGGCGGGCGAATATTCAGCGATCTGCGCAATCACGCTTTCGGCGAAGCCGTCGCGGTCGGCGTCGGTCCAGTCCGCCCCTTTTATCTTCGGCGGTGTGTATTGCACGAAGCAGCTCATGAAATGCTTGCCCGGCGGCGCCATGGTCGGATCGAGCGTGGTCGGGATCATCATGTCGAGGAAGGGATCGGCCGACCAGCGTCCGGCCTTCCAGTCGTCATAGGCGCGCTCCATGCGCTCGATGGAATCGATGAAATGCATGTCGGCGCGGTAGACCGGCGAGTCCTTGGGCAAAGCCGGGAATTCGGGCAGGGAATCGAGCGCGATGTTGACCTTGCCCGACGAGCCGCGGATCTTGAAGTTCCTGACGCGGCGCAGGAAGATGTCGGGCAGCTCCTTCTCCTCGACCAGCTTCAGGAAGGTGCGCTTGACGTCGGCATTGGAGATGACGAGCTTGCCGTCGATCTCCTCGCCGCCGGCAAGCACCACGCCCTTGGCCTTGCCGTTCCTGATCAGCACCTGGTCGACCTCGGCGCCGGTGCGGATGGTGCCGCCACTGGCCTTGAAGGAGGCGGCCAGCGCCCTGGTGACGGCGCCCATGCCGCCGCGCGCGTAGCCCCAGGCGCCGACCGAGCCGTCGACCTCGCCCATATAATGATGAAGCAGCACATAAGCCGTGCCGGGCGACATCGGGCCCAGCGCCGTGCCGATGATGCCGGACAGCGCGAAGTTCGCCTTGATGACGTCGGTCTCGAAATACTCGTCGAGGAAGTCCGAGATCGACATCGTCCAGAAGCGCAAGGTCAGCGCCATCTCCTCGGCCGAGAGGCCGGCGAATTTCTTGCCGAGATAAAGCAGCTCGCCCAGGTCGCGCGGCCTGAAGCTCGTCGGGTCGGGCGCGGTGCGCATCAAGAGCGGCTGGATGAAGCGGCACTGCCTCGTGACGTCGCGCGAATAGCGGTCATAGGCCTCGGCGTCGCGCTTCGAAAAGCGGGCGAACTCACGGCGATGCGCGTCATGATCGCGGTAGTTGGCGAGGTAGTCGCCGTCGCGCGTGAACACCGCGCCGCCTTCATAGGAGATCACCTGCAGGCCGAAGCGCGGCAGCTCCAGGTCGCGCATGATCTCGGGCCGAAACAGCGAGCAGACATAGGAACAGTTGGAATAGAGGAAGCCCGGCGTCAGCTCGCGGCTGGTGGCCGCGCCGCCGACCCAATCGTTCTTCTCGACCACCAGCACGTCCAGCCCGGCGCGCTGCAGATAGCAGGCGGTGACCAGCCCGTTATGGCCGCCGCCGATGACGATCGCGTCCCATGCCTTCATGCGCGCCGAACCTCCAGCCGGTTGCCCTTCTTTTCGGTGCGTCTTGTTCCCGATTGCCCGAATTTGGCACGGACCACAGTTTTTTGTCCAGCCATATTGAATGAATGTTCAACAAATGGTGTTGCGTTTTCCCATTGATGCGCTAGGCTTTGCCTTGATCTCTGGATTGATACGCATCGGCATTTGAGGTTGAGGATCCGATGATCGAGACGGCCGACGCCGAGCCGGAATACGACGAAACCGCCATCCGCTTCCTCGAAGTGCTGTGGGGCGAAGGTTACTTGTCGCCGGGCGGTCCGGACGAGGTCGACCGCGTCGTCGAAGGCCTCTCCCTCAAGGGCAAAACGATCCTCGATATCGGTTGCGGCGCCGGCGGCATCACGCTGCATCTGGCGGCAACGCACGGCACCGCTCGAGCCACCGGCTTCGACGTCGAAAAGCCGGTGATCGAGACGGCGAGGCGAGGCGCGATCAGTCAGGGCCTCGAAGACTGTGTCAGCTTCGTCCAGGCGCCGCCGGGGCCGCTGCCTTTCACGGACGCTTCCTTCGACGTCGTCTTCTCCAAGGATGCGCTTTTGCATGTGCCGGACAAGTACGCGCTGTTCGCCGAGATCTTTCGCGTGCTGAAGCCCGGCGGGGTGTTTGCGGCGTCGAACTGGATGATTTCGCATGACGGCGAGCCGTCGCCTCAGATGAAGGCCTATATCGCAGCCGAAGGGCTCTCCTTCGCCATGGCCTCACCGGCGCGCTATGCCGAGGCGATGCGGCGCGCCGGCTTTACCGACATTACGGTCCGCGACCGCAATCCATGGTACCGCGAGGTCGCGCGCGAAGAGCTTTCGCGGCTCAAGGGACCGCTCTACGCGCGGGCCGCGGCAGCGGTCGGCGCGGCCTATGTCGACAAGAACATCAAGACCTGGGAGGCGATGCAGAAGGTGCTTGACAGTGGCGAGCACCGCCCCACTCATCTGCGCGGTTGGAAGCCGGTCGGATAGCCGGCAATGCTGGAGACCGTCACACCCATGAAGACTGCAGAGGCGAGCGATGCTCTCCCCGAAACGGCGCGGAAAGGCGATGCCGAAAAGCGTGGCCGCAAGGCCTCGAAAGAGGTCCGGCGGCTGCAGCTGATCGAGGCGACGATCGATTCCCTGGCCAAGCGCGGCTATGCCGAAACGACGATGGCGGACGTGGCCGACGGCGCGGGCCTGTCGCGCGGCATCGTCAACTTCCATTTCGAGAGCAAGGAAAAGCTGCTGATCGCCACGCTGCAGCACATGTATGACGAATATTCGGCGCATTGGCGCACTTCCCTGCAGAAGGCGGGCGACGATCCGGCGAGACAGCTGCAGCATCTGGTATGGGCCGATTTCGACCGCTCGATCTGCAACAAGCGCAAGCTTGCCGCATGGCTCGCCTTCTGGGGCGAAGCCAAGTCGCGGCCGACCTACCAGGCGCTGAGCAGTTCGCGCGACGCCTATTACCAGCAGGTCTTCATCGACCTCTGCACGACGCTAAAAGCGAGCGGCAACTACACCTATGACCCCCAGGTCATCGCGCTGGCGCTCAGCGCCATGCTCGAGGGCTTGTGGCTGCGGCTGATGATGGGGACTGAGGACACCACGCGAGAGACCGCATTGCAGGCGGCGAATGCGTTTTTGGCCGCCGCCTTCCCGAAACACTTTGGCTAGCGAGAACTGGAGCTAGCGAAAGCCGGGTTAGCAACAGCCGGCCAACAAGACCGGCAAAAGAGGATGGAACAGCATGAAGAAACTCAGCCGACGCCTGACATTGACCCTGGCGCTTGGGAGCGTGCTCGCCGCTTCGGCGGCGGCGTTCGCGGTCGCCGCCGACAAGGATCTGATCGTCTTCGACTGGTCAGGCTATGAGGATCCGAGCTTCCACGGCAAGTATGTCGAGAAGAACGGCGATTCGCCGACCTTCGCCTTCTTCGGCGACGAGGACGAGGCCTTCGAAAAAATCCGCTCCGGCTTCAAGTCCGATCTCGGCCATCCCTGCTCGCAGAGCGTGGTGAAATGGCGCGAAGCGGGGCTGCTGCAGCCGCTCGACACGTCCAAGATCGCAGGCTGGAAGGATCTCAACCCCGGCATCATGGCGATGAAGGACCTTGCCACGACGTCCGACGGCAAGGCCTGGTTCATGCCGTGGGACTGGGGCAATACCCAGCTCACCTACAACTCCGACAAGATCGCCGAAAAGGACGTGCAGTCGCTGAAGGCGTTCGCCGATCCGAAATACAAGGGCAGGGTTTCGATCGGCGACAATGTCGACGACGCCTACGCGTTGGCCAGCCTCGCCATCGGGCTCAAGGACTGGACCAAGATGACGGACGACCAGTTCAAGCAGGCGTCGGACTTTCTGCGCCAGGTGCACAAGAATGTGCGCTCCTACTGGGCCGACACCACCGACATCGTGCAACTGCTTTCCGGCGGCGAGGTCGATCTCGCCTGGGCCTGGAACGACGCGACCGTGCAGTCGGTCAAGGCCGGCGTGCCGATCAAATCCAAGAAGGACACCAACGAAGGCATCTCGACCTGGGTCTGCGGCTACGTGCTGTTCAAGGACGCGCCCGGCAACATCGACAAAGCCTATGACTACCTCAACGCCGTCAACGATCCGGAAGTCGCCAAGGTGCTGGTCAAGGATTGGGGCTACGGCCAGGCCAATGCCAAGGGCATGGCCGGCGTCGATCCGGCGGTCCTGAAGGAGAAGGGCTACGACAACGTCGAAAAATGGGTCGACAAGACGCTGTTCCAGCAGCCGCTGCCCTCGGAGCTCAAGCTCAAGATGATCGCCGAATTCGAGAAGATCAAGGCCGGCTATTGAGCAGCATCATCGAAAGGACCGACGTCGTCATTGTCGGCGCCGGCTTCACCGGCCTGTCCGCCGCACTCGAATTGAAGCGCGCCGGCATCGATTTCCTTGTGCTGGAGGCGCGCGACCGCGTCGGCGGCAGGGTAGAGGCTGTCCGCAATGGCCTCGGCGAACTGATCGACAGCGGCGGCCAGTTCCTGTGCGTGGACATGCCCGAAGTGATGAAGCTGGCCAGGACCTACGGCAAGACCTTCGTCGAGACCTATATCGAGGGCGAATTCATCACCCATCCGTCGATGAAGCCAGCGCGGGCGGAGCGGACCTATCGTGTCGCGATGGCGATCCGCGAGCGCATGAACAGAATCGATCCGGACGATCCAGCGATTGCCGGGCTGACCGTCGCCGATTGGCTGGAACGCCAGCACGATGAGGCCGATGCCAAGGCCGCTTTCCGCTCGTTGGTCGAGGGCCTGTGGTGCCTGGCAGCGGACAAGGTGCCGCTCTGGTACCTGATCGACAATGATCGCCGCATCACCAACGAGGTGTTCGAGCTGCAGTATTTTCTGGGCAACACCATGCAATCGCTGGCCGAGGATCTCGCCGCCGAGCTCGGCGACCGGCTGCGCCTGAACCAAGCAGTGGCCCGTGTCGAGCGCGCCCCGCAAGGCGTTCGCATCAGCACCGGCGCGGCCACGATCGAAGCGCGCGAGGTCCTGATCGCGCTGCCGCCGGCGACGGCCGCGAAGCTCGATTTCACGCCGGCTTTGCCGGCGGAGCTCGCAAGCGCGCTCGGCGTCTGGGAAAGCGGCGCGGTGATCAAGATCCTGGTGCGTTACGCAAAGCCTTTTTGGCGCGAGCGCGATCTGTGCGGCATGGTCATGTGGCGCGACCAGCCGGGGCTGTTTGCCTGCGACGCCAGCACGGATGCCGACCATGCCGCGCTTGTCGTCTTCGTTGGCGGGCCGCTGGCGCTGCGCTGGCACCCCCTCGGCGAGGCGGCCTTGAGTGCGGAAATCATCGCGAGGCTTGTCCAGGCGCTCGGCCCGCGGGCCGCCGACGTCATCGATTTCAGCTCGCGCGACTGGACGCATGACCGCTGGAGCGGCGGCGCCTATAGCGACCTCATCGTCGACGTCACCGCGCGACATGCCGAGCGCGTCATCCTTGCCGGCGCGCCGCCCATCTATTTCGCCGCCTCGGAAGTGTCGCCGTCTTTCCCGGGCTATGTCGAAGGCGCGATCGTGGCGGGGCGCGTCGCTGCTGCAAAGATTCAGTCCGCCATCGCCACCAGCGCCTCGGGGTCGTAGGCGAGACGGATTGGCGCGCCGACCGGAATGTCGTCGGCGCCGAAATCGTTGGTCTCGGTCACCGAAAGCGGCTTTTCCAGTCCGGGGATCTCGACGATCAGATGCGTGATCTCACCGAAATAGTGGCGCTCGACGACCTTGCCGGCGACCTCGAATTTTGCTGACGCGTTGTCCCACAAAACACGCAGGCGTTCGGGCCGGATGCCAAGCGTCGCCGCGCCGCCATTGCGCACGAAAGCCCTTGGCTTGTCTGTCCTGACGCGGCCGAAGCCCAGCGTGTCGAGCACCAGCGAAGCGCCGTTTTCCTCGACGATCTCGGCTTTTACGAAATTCATGCCGCCGAGGAAGTCGGCGACCTGGCGATTGACCGGGCGCTGGTAGATTTCCTTCGGCGAAGCGACCTGCGCGATCTTGCCGCCGAACATCACCGCGATGCGGTCCGACATCGCCAGGGCCTCGTACTGATCGTGCGTGACCAGCACGAAGGTGATGCCGACCGCCTGCTGCAAGCGGCGCAGTTCGACCTGCATCTGCTCGCGCAGCTTCTTGTCCAACGCCGAGAGCGGCTCATCGAGCAGCAGCACCTTGGGCCGCATGACCAGCGCGCGGGCCAAAGCGACGCGCTGGCGCTGGCCGCCGGAAAGCTCGGTGGCGCGGCGCTTGCCGAGACCGGTAAGCGAGACCTGCGCCAGCGCTTCCTCGACGCGGCGCTTCTCCGCGCCGGCGTCGAGCTTCAGCCGCTTCAGGCCGTAGGCGACATTCTGCTCGACATTGAGATGCGGGAAGATCGCATAGCTCTGGAAGACCATGTTGGTCGGCCGGCGGTTGGCGGGAATGCCGTCCATCGGCTGGCCGTCGACGGCGATGGAGCCGCTGGTCGGCGTGTCGAAACCGGCGATCATGCGCAAGAGCGTGGTCTTGCCGCAGCCCGAGGGCCCGAGCAGGGAGAAGAACTCGCCCTCCCTGATCGCCAGCGAGGCATTGTCCAGCGCCTTGAACGATCCGTAGCTGCGGGTAACGTCGCGGATCTCGATCATGGTGCGATCGGTTTGGGTGCGCTCGGACTGGACCCGCTCAAGCATAGAGGCCTCCCTCGTTCTGGGTGCGTCTCGCCGCGCGGCGGCGCAGGATTTCGGCAATCGTCATCAACAGGAAGGACGCGAAGAGCAGCAAGGTGCCGAGCGCCAGCACGCCGGGAAGCTTGGCCGCAAACCGCAACTGGCCCCAGATGTAGATCGGCAGCGTCGCCTCGGTGCCGGTGAGGAAGAAGGCGATGATGAATTCGTCGAGCGAGATGGTGAAGCAGACGAGCAGGCTGGAGATGATCGCCGGCGCGACCATCGGCAACGTCACGCGCCGGAAGGTGCCGAACGCGCTCTCGCCGAGATCGGCCGAGGCCTCCTCGAGGCTGCGATCGAAACCCTCGAAACCGGAGGTCAGCACGGTCATCGAATAGGGAATGCAGACCAGCACATGGCCAAGCACCACCGTGAACAGCGACAGGCTCAAGCCCAACTGCAGCATGACCAGCAGCATCGAGATGGCGACGATCACCTCCGGCAGCACCAGCGGCGCCATGATCAGCCCGTTGATGGCGCGGCGGCCCGGGTAACGGTAGCGGGTGATCGAGCGGGCGGCGAGGATGCCCAGCACCGTCGACAGGATCGAGGCGGAGATGCCGGCGATGAGGCTGTTCCAGGTGGCGTCGATCAGCGCCGGCGTGCGCGGCAGATCCTCGTACCAGTGCAGGGTGACGCCCGAGAGCGGGAATTTGGGCGTCGCTGCCGCGTTGATCGAGAAGATCGGCAGGAAGATCACCGGCAGGTAAAGAAACAGCAGATAGAGGACGGCATAGCTCGACAGCCAGCCGGGCAGGTAACGTCTGATCGCCATCATCGTGCCAGCCTCTGCAGGGCACGGAAGACCAGCACGGTGCCGCCGGCCATCAGCGAGACGATGATCATCGTGGTTACGGAAAGTGCTGCACCCAGCGGCCAGTTCGACGCCTTGCCGAATTGCGCCTGGATTGCGTTGGCGATCATGACGCCGTCCTTGCCGCCGACGAGCTTCGGCGTGACGTAGTCGCCGACGGTCGGGATCATGACGATCAGCGCCGCCGAGATGACGCCGGGCGCCGACAGCGGCAGGGTGACGCGCAGGAAGGAGCGCAGCGGGCCGTCGCCGAGGTCGGTCGCCGCTTCGACCAGGGTCCGATCGACCTTCTCCAGCGAAACGAAGATCGGCAGGATGGCGAAAGTCGCCCAGGCATGGGTCAGCGTGATGATGACGGCGGTGGAATTATAGAGCAGCGCCGTCGACGGCTCGTCGATGATGCCGAGGCCCATCAGGCCGGAGTTGAGCACGCCGTTATAGCCGAGGATCACCTTCCACGACATCACGCGCAGCAGGTAGCTGGTCCAGAACGGGATGGTGATGAGGAACAGCCACAGGCTCTTGTGGCGGCCGCCATGAAAGGAAATGAAATAGGCGATCGGATAGGCCAGTGCCACGGTGAGCAGGCTGACGGTCAGCGAGATGTAGAGCGAGCGCCAGAGCAGGTCGCGGTAGATCGGCTCGGTCAGCGCGATCCGGTAATTCTCCAGCGTGAATGTGTGATCGATGGTGAGATAGTTCTGCGTCCAGAAGGAATGGGCGATGACGACCAGGATCGGCAGGACGAGGAGAATGAGAGCGTAGACGAAGGTGGGACTGATCAGGGCAAAGCCCTGGATGGCTTCCGATTGCAGAAGGGGACGTCGTCTCGATCCCGCCATGCGCAACGGGGGCGACCCTTCCGCGGCAACCGTCATTGCAGCGCTCCGGGCGTGATTTCGGTAGCTGGCTCGGACTGTCCCGCCATGCGCCTTCCCATTCGTGGCGCCGGCTGCCTGTTCCCGAATTATGCTTGGAGCGCGATCGCTCCCTGGCTTGCCGGCTTTCTTTCATCATGAGCGCATCCGCCGATTGAAATCAAGCGCTATTTCTGCGATATTGATTGAACGGATATTCAAAATGAAGTGATGAAAAGCTGAGTTTCCATGGTTTTCCGCGCAATTTGATATCCGGTGGAAATTCAAAAACCTGACAATGCGAGGCGAAAATGGCGGCTCAAAGCAAGATCAAGGCAAGCGAACTCATCGATGCCGGCGATGACGACGCGGTCGAGCTCGCCAAGCGCCATCTCTTGCAGCCCTGGCCCTATGCCGGCTCGGTCGGCAACGAGGCGCGCGCGCTGATCGGCGAGGGCGACGGCATCTACATCACCGACGCTTCCGGCAAGCGCCTCATCGACGGCCCGGCCGGCATGTGGTGCATCAATGTCGGCCATCGCCGCGAGGAGCTGGCCAAGGTCATGTACGACCAGGCGATGGCGCTCTCCTACAACACGCCTTGGTATACGATGAATGCGCCCTCGGCCGAGCTTGCCCGGCGCATCGCCGATGCGGCACCCGGCGATCTCAGCCACACCTTCTTCACCACCGGCGGCTCTTCGGCGGTGGAGACGGCGCTGCGCTTCATGCAGTTCTACAACAATGTGCGCGGACGGCCGGAGAAGAAGCTGATCCTCAGCCGTGGCGGCGCCTATCACGGCTCGACCTATCTGTCGGCCTCGCTCAACGGCCGGCCGCGTGACCGCGACTGGATGGACGGCGCCGACGATCTGGTGGTCAAATTGTCCTCGCCCGACCCGTTCCGGCGGCCGAAGGAGACGAGCATCGCCGCCTTCACCGATTTCCTGGTCGACCAGTTCCGCGACACCGTCGCGCGCGTCGGCGCGGAGCGCATCGGCGCCTTTGTCGGCGAACCGGTGCAGGCTTCCGGAGGCGTCATCGTGCCGCCGGACGGGTACCTGAAGCGTATCCGCGAGATCTGCCGCGAGAACGACATCCTCTATGTCTCGGACGAGGTGGTGACCGGCTTCGGACGGCTCGGCCATATCTTTGCCTCAGGCGACGTGTTCGGCATCGACCCGGACATGATCACCTTCGCCAAGGGCGTCACATCGGGCTATTTCCCGCTCGGCGGCGTCATCATCTCGGAGCGGCTGCTCGAAGAGCTGCGCCGCTCCAACCACCGGGATGCGCTGTTCGGCCATGGGCTCACCTACACCAGCCATCCGATCGGCTGCGCCGTCGCGCTGAAGAATCTCGATCTTCTGGAAGAGGGCGTGCTCGCCCACACGCGCGAGATCGCGCCCTATTTCCAGGCGCGACTGAAGACGCTGGAAGAGTTGCCGCTGGTCGGCGAGGTGCGTGGCGTCGGGCTGATGGCTTGCGTCGAATGCGTCGCCGACCGCGACAGCAAGGATCCGCTGCAGCTCGACAAGAATGTGGGCAAACGCATCGATGCGCATTGCCACGAGCTCGGCCTTCTGGTGCGGCCGCTGATCAACATGTGCGTGATGTCGCCGCCGCTGATCATCAGCCGCGAGCAGGTCGATGACATGGTGGCGATCCTGCGCGAAGGCATTTCGCGGACCATGGATGATTTAAGGAAGGAAGGGGTCTGGCGGGGGTGATTGGCTCTTCCTTCTCCCCGTTTACGGGGAGAAGGTGAGAGCTCATCCCCTCGACCTCAGCGCGTCGTTCAATCCCCACATGTCCTTTTCCTCGGGTGCCGTCTCCAGGTTCAGAACCGGGATCTGCCTGCGCAGATGGTCGTGGTGGGTGCGCACGCCGTATTCGAGGTCGGAGAGGTAAAAGCCCTCGAAGGCTTCCGACAGCATGGATTCGTTCGACCACACCGAGAGCTGCACGTCCTCGCTCATCGTGTCGCGGTCGATGCGATAGGCGAGGTAGCGTGCCGCCGCCTGTTGGCGCGTCTCGTCCTTGTAGCGGTAGATGGCGCCGCGCAGCAGCGTCTCGCCGGTCGATAGCGGGAACTCCTGATAGAACTGGACGGATTCCGGCATGATCGACAGCGCGTTGTTGGGGAAGATGCCGTAATAGATCCAGGCCTTGCGCAGATGTTCGGGCAGATGTGTAGCCTCGGGCCCGAGCTTGATGTACTCGCGAACGCTCCAGCGCCGCCCGGCATGCGGGTTGTAGGTGGCGAAGGACCGCGAGACGCCGTTGATGAAGGGCTCGTCGAAATAGGTCGCGCCATAGAGGTCCTGCAGCGCCGGATGGGCCATGGCGACGTGGTAGCCTTCATTGTCGACGTCGCGCACCGACTTCCAGTTGACCGGCGATTTCTGGGTCCAGATGCCCCAGGAAGGGACCATGTCGGCGACATTGTAATGCGCCATCTCGGCCTCGATCGGCTTCAGCAGCTCGGCCACCGAAGGCTGCGGGCCGCCCTTGCGGAAGCGGATGAAAATAAAGCCCATCCAGATTTCGAGGTCGAGCGGCATCAGGCCGAACTCGGTCTTGTCGAGCTCGGGGAACGAGCCCGGACGGGCAGCGCCGCGCAGTGTGCCATCGAGATTGTAGACCCAGCCATGGAACGGGCACACCAGCGCGTTCTTGCAGGTGCCCTGGCTGTCGGCGACGACGCGGCTGCCGCGGTGGCGGCACATGTTGTTGAAGGCGCGCACTACGCCGTCCTTGCCGCGCACGATCAGCGCGCGCTCGCCGACGACATCCATGGTCAGATAGTCGCCCGGATTCGGCACGTCGGAGACGTGGCCGGCGATCTGCCAGTGGTTGCGGAAGACGTACTCCTTCTCAAGCTCGAGAAGGGCGTTGGAATGGTAGCTCCACCCCGGCAAACCCCGCCGGTCCCAATCGTTGGGGATCGCCACGTCACGAAGGTGCGGGTTCATGGATATATTTTGCTTTTTGTTGAATACTCATTCAATATAAGCACATTTTGCATTGAAATGCAATGGCTTGCGTAAATATGAAAATTCCATGGCGGCAAATCCGGCCCCGCCCGGGCTGGAAAAATCCCGGAAAATCCGGGTCTTAATTGAGGAAGCGGGACGGCAATTCAGAAGGCGGATGCCCGTCTCGGAGAAGGCCTGTTTTGACGGTCACGGGCGTGCGTAGACAGCGGCGGAGCGCTCGATTCAGGCGTTGCTGTGTGAGGCTGTTTACAGTCGGGCCGGCACGGCAGGCGCATATCTGCGCCGACCATTTCGATGGCCGCTCGAATGGTTGCCTCGGATTGGGAAGGCTGGCGCGTCCGGCATCTGTTTCAATCCTGTTACACAGGCAATCATCGCCGACCATCCGGCAGTTACCTGGTGCGATTATGTTCGTTTCATAGCAAAAAAGAAAGACAACGAAGGGAGCAACCGATGTTTGCGAAAGTTCGCACCACCGATGCCAATCGCCGCCTGCATGGACCGCAACGCAATGACCGCCGGCCGAAGCTTGCGCTGCGGCAGCGCGCCAGCGACCATCCGATGGCGATGTTCATGCTGATCGGCGCCTGCGCCTTTGTCGCCATGCTGGCCGCGCCTGCCTCAGGGCCGGCTTTCGCCTCGATCAATCCGCCGGCCAATGTCGTCGAGGGCGCGCAGACCACGCTCAAGACCGCCCGCCTGCCGGAATCCACGATCGACTTTGCCTGCAAGGGTCAGAACTGGGGCGCCGAGAGCCTTGAGTGCCTGCGCGCCATCGCCGAGCAATCCGGCCAGCACAGGGAGCGCGCGGTGCGCATGATCGCCAACGCCGCGCCGCTCACCAACACGCCGAACGTTTTTTAAGACCTCCCCTGAGCGCGCCCTCCTGCGCTCCAGTCAGGCTCCCGCCGTGGAAATCGGTCGGGAGCCTCTTTTTTGGGGCCTGTCGATATTCAGGTGAGGCCGACCTGCGAAGGGCAGCTTCCTGCGCTTCCGGTGCTCACGTACTGAAGTACGCTCCGCTCCGGTTCTCGGAAGTCACCATTTTCGACTCAGCCTGACCTGAATCTCGACGAAGCCGGCGACGGCGAGTTTAGGTTTAGATTCCGCCTACCTGGTGGTCCCAGGCTAACCTGCTCAGATATGGGCGCCGTTGTCGGCGGCGGCTTCGTCGGCAATGGCCGAGAGGATGCCGCGGACGTCGAGCGTCGAGAATGGCTTTTCCAGGATGTGCGGGCGCTGCTGCGGCGGCAGCGCTTCGATTTCCGCCTTGGCACCGATCAGATCGCCAGTGACCAGCACGAAGCGCTGCGCCAGCGCGGGCCGCTGAGCAAGCAGTTCGCGGTAGATCGCAATGCCGCTGATGCCCGGCATGCGCAGATCGGAAAAAACGATGTCCGGCGGCATGTAGCCGTTCAACACGTCCGCCGCCGATGTCCAGCTTGCCACGACGCGCGACTTCACGCCCATCAGTTCGAGTATGTCGGACAACGAGCCGGCGACGTCCGGCTCGTCGTCGATCACCAGCGCGTGGCGCAGCCCGCTTGAACGCGCCGGACCTTCGCCGGGCGCGGCGCTGCCGCCCGCGATCGCCGGCAATTGCACGACGAAGCGCGCACCTTGCGGCTCGACCTCCTCGAACCAGATGTTGCCTTTGTGGCGCTCGACGATCGATTTCGAGATCGACAGGCCGATGCCGGTGCCGACGCCGACCGGCTTGGTGGTGAAATAGGATTCGAAGATGCGCGAGCGGATCGCCGCGGGGATGCCCGGGCCGTTGTCCTCGACGGAGAAGCCCGGATTGCCGTGCTCGTTGCGGAACGTCCGCACCTTGATGCGCCGTTCGCCGGCGATGCCGGCAAGCGCATGCTGGCTGTTGATGAGGAAGTTTGCCGCGACCTGCGTGATGTGGTCGGCGTCGGCCATGGCAAGCAGCGGCCCGCCGGTGAAATCGGTGTCGATGATGATGCCGCTGGAGCGCGCGCCATAGGCGGTGACTTCGAGCGCCGAGCGCACCACCTGGTTGAGATCGGTCTCGGCCTGCTCGGTCGGGTGCAGGCGCACCATCGACAGGAAGCTCTTGACGATGCGGCCGCAACGCTCGGCGGCGGCGCGCACTTTCTCGGCGCGGACCTTTGTCTGCGGATCGCCGGCGAATTCATGCAGCAGCGTCGACTGCGCCACAACCACCGCAAGCGGGTTGTTGAGCTCATGCGAGACGCCGGCAAGCAGCGAGCCCATCGCCGCCATCTTCTCGTTCTGGTGCAGCTTCTCGCGCTGACGATTGATCTCTTCCTCGGCCTGCAGCTTTTCGCGCAGGTCGCGGATCGAGCCGAAGATCAGGCGGCGGTCGGCAACCCGCATCTCGGTCGCCGTCAGCTCGATCGGGAAAATCTCGCCGGCAGCGTTCTGCGTGACGGTCTCCAGCCGCTGGCCGACCATCGGCGCGCCGCGGCCGGCCATGTATTCGGCGCCAGAGGCATAGCCTTTGCGGTAGTATAGCGGAACGATGGTATCGAGCAGGTCCTTGCCGAGGATTGCGCTGCGCTGGAAGCCGAACATCTTCTCGGCGGCCGGATTGAATTCGATGATCGAACCCGTCTCGTCGATGACGATGATGGCGTCCAGTGAGGCCTGCAGCATGGTGCGGCGGATCACTTCACTGGCATGCGCTTCCGATGGCGAGCGCTCGATGGCGTCGCCGATCGCCAAAGCGATGATGTGCAGCGTCGCCTCTTCCTCATCCGTCCATTCGCGCTCAGCGATGCAGTCATTGATGGCCAGCGTGCCCCAAAGGTGGCCATGCGCGAACACGGAGACGGACAGGAACGACTTGATGTTCTGCTTCTCGAAATCGGCCCGCAGGAAACCCTCGAGGTCGCGCGTGTGGCCGGAGAAAATCTTGCCTTGCCGCTCGTCCTCCTGCAACTGCTCCAGCAGCGAGTCCGAGTTGATGATCGACTGCATGATCACCGTAGGCGAGGCCAGCTCGCCGCCGAAGTCAGGGTCGATCCAATAAGCGGCGACGGACTGGGCGAAGCCTTCGCCCGGCAATTCACGCAGGCGGAAAAGGATGCCGCGCTGGCAATCCATCTTGCGGCACATCGTCGCCAATATGTCGTCCATCTCGCGCTGCCAGTCGCCTGCCTCGCGCAGGCGGCGCACGACATGGACAGCCGCCATCGCGGCGCCGCCGGGACGCGAGCCATTCGTATCGGTGCGTGCTGCATCAGCAGTCATGGTCATCCAGGCCCGGACGTCGGTCGTTCAGAGCGCCCCTCCGTTCCACGGAAACGGCGAACCGCTCTACCGCTTTGTTTTGGCGCAATTCCGGACGGAAGGCTACGGCCAAGGCGCTGAGCCTAGCCGTTTCATGCCATTCCCGGAATGCTCTAGTTGGCGTCGCCGCTCGGCAGCGAGAAGATATAGCCTTCGCCGCGCACCGTGCGCAGGAATTTCGGATTGGCGGGGTCGGCCTCGATCTTCTTTCGCAACCGCATGATGCGGATGTCGACCGCGCGCGAGGATTCCGGATCCTCGACGAAGCCGATCGCCTCCGAAATCGCCGCTCGCGTCAGAAGCCGGTTGGCGCGGGTGAGAAAAACCTCGAGCACGTCGAACTCGCTTTTGGCCATCTCGATCACCGCGCCATTGGCGCCGATGACCAGACGGCCGTCGAAATCGGCCTGGAAGCCGCCGAAATTCACGAAACGGCGATTTGCGGTTTCGGCCTTCGCCGGCTGCGGCTCGGCCGGCTGCGGCACGCGGCGCAGCACGCTGCGCACCCGCGCCAGCACCTCGCGCAATTCGTACGGCTTGACGATATAATCGTCGGCGCCGAGCTCCAGCCCGACGATGCGGTCGAGCGCGGTGCCGGCGGCCGTGGCGTAGATGACGCCGATCTGTGTTTTCGAGCGCAGCCAGCGGCCGAGCGACAGCCCGTCCTCGCCGGGCATGGCGATGTCGAGGATGGCGAGGTGGAAGGACTGCGCCTCGAACAGCGCGCGCGCGGCGGCCGCATTCTCGGCCGTCACGACGTCATAGCCGCTGGCGCCGAGATATTCGGCCACAGCCTCCCTCAGATCCGGTTCGTCCTCGACGACGATGATGCGTGCCTTCACGACGAGCTCGCTCCCGCTTTCAGCGGAAAGTAGATTGGGTATAAACATGATGTCCAGCACTCATCTCGAGTTGTCTGTGGCGGGGTGAAGAAAATGGCCGCACGATCCGTCATTGCGCTTGTGTCCGTCGCCGAGGTGGTCGCCAAAAATCTCGCCGATCATCTCGAACGGCGCGGGCACGATGTGCGTCAGGCGCGCCAGCCCTGGGAGGCGGAGACGCTGCTTTCGGCCGGCGGCATCGATGTCGTGGTCGTCGGCGACGACGTCACCCAGGCCGAAGGCCGCGAACTGCTCAGGCGTTACAGCAGTCAGGGCGGGGGTGGCAAGGGCGGTCCCGACTTCATCCTGATCTGCCGGCCGCGCGACCTCGTCGACAAGGTGCTGGCGCTCGAGCTGGGTGCCGCCGACGTCATCGAAAGCCCGCTCAACGTGCGCGAGCTTGCCGCGCGCATCGGCGGCCTGCTGATGAGACGCGGCAGGGCCGGCGGCGAGCTGGTCGTACTGGAAAACGCCACCGTCGACCTGCGGTCGGCCATGGTGATGCATCGCTCGGGCGCGGAGGAGCAGCTCTCCCCGGGCCAGGTGGCGCTGCTCAAGCTGTTCCTGGCCAGCCCGCGCAAGGTGCTGACGCGCGACGATATCATTGCCGCGGCGCCGGCGGAGAATGCAGATGCTTTCGACCGTTCGATCGATTCGCGCATCGTGCGGCTGCGCCGCAAGCTCGACACCGAGACCATCACCACCATCAGGGGTGCCGGCTATCGTTTCGATCCGCCGGTTCCACGCAACGAGTAAGCTTTGATCAGCGAGGCTTTTGAGCATCGGATTTCCCAAAGCGGTGGTCATTTTGGGTCCGACAACGCCTGGCGTTCAGCGCACGACGATGACAGAGGGTCCAGTTGGAACGTTCGCGCTGACGGTTATCCCGGCCTGGGCGCGCTCCTTTAGCAACACCGTCGCAAGAGCGGCAAAGCCCAGCAAACCCTGCGCGTAAAGCAGCGCTGAAAGCACCGAGGCGGCAAGTTTCGTCTTCATCTCTTCAAATCCTCGATCTCGAAATCGGGCTCAGGAAACTCCCGAAGCGCCCGCGCCGCTGACGGAGCCCCCCGCTGCGGCGCGGGCCTTCGGTCCTCTCGGCAGCAAGTAGCCGGAGGGGCCGCGCGTCCTCATCAACCGGAGGCCGACCCGCCAGAAGGCCTTCAGCCGGTGGACGCGCAGGCTGGACAAAATCCAGACCGTGGCGATGAACAGAGCCATGTGCAGCGTCGAAACCTCGCCGGAAGTCATCGCCGCCAGCGTCGTCGCCGGCTTGCCGGCTACCGAGCCGGCGCCGCCGAGCACGATCGCCGCGACGCTGATCCTGGGAAGCCAGGAGCGGAGTTTCGATTTCCTGCCCATTTCGTTTGTGGATGTCTGTTCCCGTTGCGTCAAATTTGATGCCGGCCTGTATCCAGATCATGCCGCCGGAGACGCACTTTGTTGCAAATCGGTTTCGAAAATGGGCCCTGGTCTTTCATATACGGATAAAATGAACTTTCGTTTCTGGCATAAGCTGATTGTGCGACGCCGGACCGCCACCTCTCGAATAAGTCCGCAGTATTGCTCTACTGGCCTGGTTGTTAATTTGCAGAAACGATTTCGAAACAGAAACGAGCATCAAGCGAAATAGGTCTGAAACGGACGAGCACGATAAGGCCCCATCGAAATTGAAGCCGGACACAACGGCAAAAAACAGAGGGATCGTCATGCACTCCGCCAATTCCGCCAAGCTCATCAACATCACCGCCGCCGCGCTCACCGGCGCGGCGCTGCTCTTCGGCGCCGGCAACGCCGCCCATGCCAACCAGATCGTCGCCAAGGTTTCGCTGTCGCAGCAGATCATGGAAGTCACGGTCGATGGCCGCCCGACCTATATCTGGAAGGTGTCGACCGGCGACAAAAGGCACATCACGCCGACCGGCTCGTTCAAGCCGACCCGCCTGCATGAGATGTGGTATTCGAAAAAATACGACAACGCGCCGATGCCGCATTCGGTGTTTTTCAGCGGCGGCTACGCGGTCCACGCCACCTATGCCGTCAGCCGTCTCGGCCGCCCCGCTTCGCATGGCTGCGTGCGGCTGCATCCCGATGCTGCGGCCGATTTCTATCAGTTGGTCGAGGCCTTCGGCCCCGGCAACACCAGCATCGTCATTGTCAAATAAGGCTTGGCCAAGTAACCGGCTGGGTAAGAGTAGCAGGCAGGTTGCCGCCTTCCACCGATCGCGAAGCTGTGAGGCAGCCGCCAAAAAAAGAGGCCGGAAAATTCCGGCCTCTTTTGTTTTTCGCTTCGGTTGTCGTCTCAGCTCGGCAGCGCCGGCATCAGATTCGGATCGGGCTTCTCGGCGAGATGCGGCAGGTCCTTGCTGGCGATGAAGGTGTAGAACATCGGCACGACGAAGAGCGTGAACATGGTGCCGACCAGGATGCCGGTGAAGATGACCAGGCCCATTGAATAGCGCGCGGCTGCACCGGCGCCGCTGGAGACGATCAGCGGCACGACGCCGAGCGCCATGGCCGCCGTGGTCATCAGGATCGGCC
Organism: Mesorhizobium sp. CA6; assembly: GCF_020165035.1. Classification (NCBI taxonomy): domain Bacteria; kingdom Pseudomonadati; phylum Pseudomonadota; class Alphaproteobacteria; order Hyphomicrobiales; family Phyllobacteriaceae; genus Mesorhizobium; species Mesorhizobium sp. CA6. Next base: position 26,537 of record NZ_JAIUHI010000017.1, read on the forward strand.
GCAGGCGCACCTTGGCCGAAGCGATGATGGCGTCGCGGCGCCGCATGCCATGTATTTCACGCTGCTGGTTGGCGAATTCCACCAGCAGAATGCCGTGCTTGGTAATCAGGCCGATGAGCGTGATCAGGCCGACCTGGGTGTAGATGTTCAGCGTCCCCAGGCCGATGTTGAGCGGCACGATCGCGCCGAAGATCGACAGCGGCACCGCCATCATGATGATAAGCGGATCGCGGAAGCTCTCGAACTGGGCCGCCAGCACCAGGTAGATGACGATCACCGCCGCCGCGAAGGCGATCAGGATGGTGTTGCCCTGCTCCTTCTCCTGCCGCGACTGGCCGGAATAGTCGACGAAGAAGGTGTCGGGCAGGGTCTCCTTAGCGAGATCCTCCAGCACCTTCAGTCCGTCGCCGGTGGTCACGCCAGGCAGAGGCAAGGCCGAGATCGTCGAGGAGTTCAGCTGGTTGAACTGCTCGATGGCCGCCGGCGAGGCATTGGTCGAGATCTTCACGACCGCCGACAGCGGCACCATCTTGCCGTCGACACTGCGCACGAAATACTCGCCGAGCTTGTCGGGATTGTCGCGGAATTCCTGCGGCACCTGCGGGATGATGTCGTAGCTGTTGGAGTCGCGGTCGAACTGCGCCACTTCGGAGCCGCCCACAAGCAGCGTCAGCGTATTGCCGATATCGGCGATCGGCAGGTTCAATGCTGCTGCGCGCTCGCGGTCGATGGTCACGGTCACCTGCGGCGCGTCGTAAGACATCGAGTTCTGCACGACGATGAAGCGGCCGGAACCCTGCGCCTTGCTCTTGATCTTCTCCGCCTGCTCGAAGACCTCCGAGGGAGCTCCGGTGGAGCGCACCACCATGGAAATCGGCAGGCCGCCGCCGGAGCCGGGCAGCGTCGGCGGCGCGAAGACGAAGGCTTCGACGCCGGCGACCTTGGCGAGGCGGCCCTGAATGTCGGCCTGGAGCTCCTTCGAACTGCGCTTGCGCTCTGCCCAGTCCTTGAAGGCGAAGCCGACGAAGGCGCCGTTGGTCGCGCCGCCGAAGGCGACGGCGGAGAATTGCGCCCTGGTCTCGGGAATGTCCTTCACCAGGCCAAGCATCTGGTTGACGTAGGCCTCGGTGTAATCCGATGTCGCATAGCGCGGCGCGGTGACGATCGAGAGCAGGAAGCCCTGATCTTCTTCCGGCGCCAGCTCCGTCGAGGTCTTGGTGAACATGAAGCCGGTCAGCGCCACTAGAGCGACGACAATGATCAGCGTCACCGGGCGGTTCCTGAGCGAAGCGGTGACCGCCCGTTCGTAGACACGCTCGACGCGGCTGAAGGTTCCGTCGACGATCCGCTGGAAGCGGCCGTGCTGGCCCGGCTTCAGCAGGCGAGCGGACATCATCGGCGTGATGGTCATGGCGATCACGCCCGACAACACCACCGAGCCGGCCAGTGTCACCGCGAATTCGCGGAACAGCGCGCCGGTCAGGCCGCCGGTGAAGGCAAGCGGGGCGAACACGGCGGCCAGCGTGATGGTCATCGCCACGATGGCCGTCGCGATCTCGCGCATGCCGTTGAAGGCCGCCTGCATCGGCGACATGCCGTCTTCCTCCATGTGGCGGTGGATGTTCTCCACCACCACGATGGCGTCGTCGACGACAAGGCCGATCGCCAGCACCATGGCCAGCAGCGACAGAAGGTTGATCGAATAGCCGACCGCAAACAGGATGAAGCAGACGCCGATCAGCGATAGCGGGATCGTCACGATCGGCATCATCACCGAGCGGAACGAGCCCAGGAACAGGAGGATGACCACGATGACGATGGCGACGGCTTCGCCGATGGTCTTGAACACTTCCTCGATCGAGGCGCTGATCTGGCCAGTGGCGTCGTAGACGACCTCGATCGTCATGCCTTTCGGCAGCGTCTCCTGGATCTGCGGCACGAGCCGGGTGACCGCGGCGGCGGTCGTCAGCGGGTTGGCCGCAGGCGTCGGGAATATGGCCAGGAAGGTTCCCGGCTTGCCGTTGAAGCTCACCCTGGTGTCGGTGTTTTTCGCGCCGAGCTCGACATGCGCGACGTCGCGCAGGCGCACCACCTGGCCATCCGTCGAGCGTATCGGGAGCTGGGCGAAGGCCTCAGGCGTCTGCAGGGTCGAATGCACGGTGATCGAGGAGACCACATATTCGTTCTCGGTGTTGCCGGGCGCCGACAGGAAGTTCGAGTTGTTGATCGCGGTCAGCACGTCCACGGCGGTGGCGCCGCGGGCGGCAAGCCTGATCGGGTCGATCCAGACGCGCATGGAATATTCCTGGGCGCCGAAGATCTGGACGTCGGCGACACCTTCCACGGTCGAGATGCGAGGCCGGATGACGCGCTCGATATATTCGGTGAGCTGCTCCTTCGTCATGTTCGGGTTCTGCATCGAGATGTACATCATCGCGAACTGCTGGCCGGTGCCCTTGACGATGACCGGATCCTTGGAGGCGTCCGGCAAGGTGCCGCGCACGCCCTGGACCTTGGACAGCACCTCTGCCAGCGCGACGTCCGGATTGGAGCCGAGCTTCATCTGCACCGTGACCGTGCTCGAGGACGGACGGCTGGACGAGGTGACGTAATCGATGTTTTCGGTCGAGGCGACGGCGCGCGCGATCGGGGCCGATATGAAGCCCTGGATCAGGTCGGCACTGGCGCCGGGATAGGCCGTGGTGATGGTGATCGCCGTCTCGTCAACCTTAGGATATTGACGGATCGACAGGCCGAAGATGCCCTGGAAACCGAGCAGCAGGATCAGGCAGGCCAGCACCGTCGACAGCACGGGCCGGCGGATGAAAAGGTCGGAAAAGCTCATTGCTGAACCTGTTTGTTCGCCGATTTGCTGGGATCGATGGTGTTGTCGACGGCAACCGACATGCCGTTGAAGAGCCGGTTCTGGCCGGCCGTGACGACCTGGTCGCCGTCCTTGAGGCCCTCGACGATCTCAACCATGCCGTTGTTGCGGCGGCCGAGCTTGACGAAGACCTGCGAGATGGTGAGCGCAGGCTGCTGCGCGGCCTCGGCCGGCTTGGCGGCGTCGCCGGCCGCTTTGTCGGCCGGCTTCGCGTCCGCCGGCTTTGCGGCCTTGTCGGCTGGCTTGGTGGCGTCCGCCTGCGGCTTGGCGGCATCGCCGGCCGCCTTATCGGCGCTGGCCTTCTGCTCATCCGGCTTCGCCGGCGCGGCAGCGGGCTTCGCCGGCTCGACCACGAAGACATAATCGCCATAGAGGCTGGTCGTCACCGCCGTCTGCGGCACGGAAATGACATTGTTTTCCTGCGGCAGCTCGACACGGATCTGGACGAACTGGCCAGGCGTCAGCTTGCCTTCCGGATTGGCGACCTCGCCGCGAATCGAGACCAGCCGGCTGGCGGGATCGATCTTGGGGTCGATGCCGCGAATGGAGCCGGCAAAGGACATATCGGCGAGATTGGTGCCGAGCTTGATGGTCTGGCCGATCTTGAGCAGCGGCAGCTGCTGTTCGGGTACCGTGAAGTCGACCCGCATCGTGTCCAGGTCCTGGATCGTCACCACCGCGTTGCCGGGCGCCAGATACTGGCCGATGTCGATCTTCGGGATACCGACCGTGCCGCCGAATGGCGCGGATAATTGCTTCTGGTCGAGCACCGCCTGCAGCTTGTTGACCTGCGCGGCCGAGGCGTCCGCCGCGGCACGCGCGGCGTCCAGCGTCGCGTCGGTGCCGACGCCGCGCCGCTGCAATTCGATCGCGCGGGTCAGCGCCGCCTGGTCCGAGGCGGCCTGCGCCTTCTGCGCCACCAGATCGGCTTTCTCGACGGCATCGTCGAGCTGCACCAGCACCGCGTCGGCGGCAACCTTCTGGTTGGCGTGGAAAAGGATGTCCCTGACGATGCCGCTCGTCTCAAGGGTGAGATCGACGCCGCGCACGGCGTTGACGGTGCCGATGGCCTCGATGCCGGGGGTCCATACCGAAGGCTTGACCATCACTGTCGAGACCGTCGCGGCCGGCGGCTTCATGGTGGCGAAATACTGCTTGATGCCGGCATCGCGCATGAAGTTGAAGCCAACAATGCCGACGCATACCAGGGCAAGCAGCAGCAAGAATCCGGCGATGATGAAAAAGCGCTTCACGGACAGTCCCCTCGAGCCGGCAACCGGCAAAACAATCGATGCCGGGACACATATCGACGATAAGTCCCGATTTCAAATCGGCGCGCTTTACTGTACCGGCTGGACGGTCTTGTCAATTCCGCCTAAGCTAATGTACGGGGAGCGCGATGAGAGTACCTAGGGCGAACTCACGCGAAAAGATACTTGCCGCCGCCGCCGACGTGGCGCGCGAGGCTGGTCCGGGAAGCCTGTCGCTCGAGGCGGTCGCCAGCCGCGCCGGAGTGTCGAAAGGCGGCCTGCTCTACAATTTCCCAACCAAGGCCAAGCTGATGCAGGGCCTGGTCGAAAGCTATCTCAGCGACTTCCAGAAGGCGCTGGAAACACGAGCCACCGAGGCCGGCCACGAGAGCGTCCTCTCAGCCTATATCAAGCTGTCGGCCGACGACTGCGAGCGGCCGAAACCGTCGGCGTCCTGGATGTTCTCCGCGATTGCGGAGGATCCCGATTTTCTGACACCGATCAAGGCCTTCAAGCGCCAGCTGTTCGAAAGGCTGAAGGGGGAGACGGACGACCTCGGCTCGCTGCTGGTCTGCTTTCTCGCCATCGAAGGGATGCGCAGCATGAATCTGTTTGATTCAGACGTGCTCTCAGAAGACGAGCGCAAGCTTCTGGTGTCCTCGCTCCTGAAGATAGCCGGATAGGTCACCAACGGTTTGGTGGTGACCAAACGGCTTGGTAGTGGTGGTGACCAAACGGTTAAGAGCGTCACACCAGCTTCATTCTAGGGACATAGCGTCCTTCCCGGTTCTTTGCTGCAATGCAGAAGGAGTGGGACAATGGTGGACGTAGTTTCGAGTGAGGCGGGGATCCCGAGACCGGATCATCCCCTGGAACAATCGGGCGGTGCCAAATGGTTCCTGCCGACCTTCGGCGTGCTGGTGCTCGTCGGCATCGTCTATGTCGGCTATGCGCTCAGCCAGGATCTGGCCATCGCCAAGACGGTGCCCTGGATCCTGCTTGGCATCGCGCTTCTGATCGCGCTGGGCTTCGAATTCGTCAACGGCTTCCACGATACCGCCAACGCGGTCGCCACCGTCATCTACACGCGCTCGCTGCCGGCCGAATTCGCCGTCATGTGGTCGGGCGTCTTCAATTTCCTCGGGGTGCTGACCTCGAGCGGCGCGGTGGCCTTCGGCATCCTGTCGCTGCTGCCGGTCGAGCTCATCCTGCAGGTCGGCTCGTCATCCGGCTTCGCCATGGTGTTCGCCCTTCTGGTCGCCGCCATCCTGTGGAACCTCGGCACCTGGTTCCTCGGCCTGCCGGCTTCGAGCTCGCACACGATGGTCGGCTCGATCATCGGCGTCGGCCTCGCCAACCAGTTCATGGCCCCGGCCGGAAGCGCCACCAGCGGTGTCGACTGGGGGCAGGCGACCAATGTCGGCATCACCTTGCTGGTTTCGCCGATCGTCGGCTTCTTCGCCGCCGCCATCCTGCTCTATGCCATGAAGCTCCTGGTGCGCAATCCGGCGCTCTACGAAGCGCCGAAGGGCAATGCGCCGCCGCCATGGTGGATCCGCGCGCTGCTGATCTTCACCTGCACCGGCGTCAGCTTCGCGCATGGCTCCAATGACGGCCAGAAGGGCATGGGACTGATCATGCTGATCCTGATCGGTGTGGTGCCGACGGCTTACGCGCTCAACCGCACGCCCGACATCAACTATCTCGACGCCTACAAGGCGGCCTCGGTGTCTGTCGAGCAGGCTCTGGGCAAGTACGTCAAGCCTGGCGTTGCTGTCGCCGATGCCAATGCTGCCGTGCAGGAGGCCGTGCGCAGCAAGAGCTGGAACGATCAGACCACGATCGCGCTGCAGACCTATATCCACAACACCACCGCCGGGCTGCAGCCTTACGCCTCGGTCGATAACGTGCCGACCGACCTTGTCGGCAACGCGCGCAACGACATCTACCTGATCGGCGAAGCGCTGAAGCTGATCGACAAGAAGAAGCTGCTGCCGATGCAGGACGCCGATCTCAAGGCGGTGACCGATTATCACAAGGCGGTCGATAACGCGACGAAGTTCATTCCGCTCTGGGTGAAGATCGCCGTGGCGCTGGCGCTCGGCCTCGGCACCATGGTCGGCTGGAAGCGCATCGTCGTCACCGTCGGCGAGAAGATCGGCAAGAGCCACCTGACTTATGGCCAGGGCGCCGCCGCCGAGCTGGTCGCGATGATCACCATCGGCATGGCCGACCGTTTCGGCCTGCCGGTGTCGACGACGCACGTGCTGTCGTCCGGCGTCGCCGGCACCATGGCAGCCAACGGCTCCGGCCTGCAGTGGTCGACCGTGCGCAACCTGCTGCTGGCCTGGGTGCTCACGCTGCCCTGCTCGATCGCGCTGGCCTTCGCGCTGTTCGTGATCCTCCGCCACGTTTTCTGAGCGGGAAGGCCCTCAAAGAAACGGCGCGGCTGGCGGCGCCGTTTCTTTCTATCGTCGCGCAATTTCCCTGCTGCGGCGGCGCAACTGGCGCAGCGACAAAACATGCAGCAGGATTGAGCTTGGCACCACGAAAGCAGGGGTCAGCACACCCGGATAATCGCCAGCGCCGATGCTCAGCACATCCGGAACGATCAACTGCCACGGGCCGGGCGAGGTGATTATGCCCATGGTGATCGCGACAGCGAAATCGGCAAGGCCGAGGATATTCCAGAGAATTGCTGCCCTCCAGCCCCCGGCTGTGCCGGTAGCCACCGCGATCGCCGCAGGCAATGCGAACAGCCCTGTCAGCACGTCGCCGACGCCTGCCGGCACCGCGAATACGCCGGGCAGCGCACCATGCAGCCACGCCGCGAGCGCCCAACTGCCGAATACGCGGTAGAGCTGAACCGCGACGAGCCAGCTCGCCGGCATTGCATCGAGCACCTGCCCGACCCGCCTGGAGAACAGCAACAGCGGCGCACCGATGACACCGGCAGGAAGATAGCCGATGGCAACGCCGGTAAAGCCGTGGCATCCGGATGGAAGATGCCATTGATCGCGGCGCTCCAAGCGACGGCGAACCACAGCGTATCCGGGATCATGATCGCCAACCAAGTCGCGCGACGTTGACCCGGTGTCAGGCTCGTATGTTCGAGGCCGAGCCACAATCCCAGGGCGATGAGCCCATGGGCCGCGAGCTGGTGGAACGTGGTCGGAACGCCGCTCTCCGGGATCGCCGGCCAACGATAGATCAAGAGTAGCCAGAGCGTTGTGAGCGGCACAAACCACAGCAGGCCTCGCCAGGCGTCACGCAATGGAACGACGGCAGGGGGAACAGCTTCTGCGGTCATCGGCGGTACTCCATTGAGCCCAGCGCATTTTGCTGACGCCCAGATGTAAGCCCGCTCTCCGCAAGCGGCTATCCGCGACAATGTTGATGGGCTATGAAGCAGTGCTTCACAGTTTTACGGGCTCCCAGGCGAGCGACCGTCGTGACTTTTTCCCGAGATTGCTCCGCTTGTGGCGGATGCAAATATCAGGTCGGGTCTTCGCGATGCAGGTCGTGGATGGTGACGCCGTCGGCATTGTCGGGCAGCATCAGCCACTTCTTGTGCCGCAACGTGCGCTCGGTGTCTTCCAGGCCCATCTCCCAATGCTCGCGCATCGAGGTACCGGAAAACTCGTAGTCCTTGGCGTGGCCTTCATAGCCTTTGTGCTGATAGATCAGGTGGACGATGTTGACCACGCCGGCGTCGGAATAGTCGGCCATCAGTTCCTTCTCGCCGTCTTTGAGCTGGTCCGGCGGCACGCGCTTCAGCGCGTCGAGCAGCTTCATCTTGAGCGCATGGATGCGCTGGAAGTTGTCCGTATTCTGGCGCGTGCGGCTGGAATACATGATGTCCTTGTGGCGCGACAGGACGTCGGCCAAGCCGCGCGGCAGCACGCCGCGGGCGCTGAACAGATCGACCTGGAACACCAGCGAGGAGCGGTCCTCCTCCTGGTCGAGCAGATATTGCAGCGGCGTGTTGGAAACGATGCCGCCGTCCCAGTAATACTCGCCTTCGATGCGGATCGAGGGGAAGGCCGGCGGCAGCGCGCCGCTCGCCATGATGTGCTCCGGCCCGATGCGCACCTTGTCGGTGTCGAAATAGACGAAGTTGCCGGTCCTGACATTGACCGCGCCGACGCTCAAGCGCTTCCTGCCGTCGTTCAGCACGTCGAAGTCGATCAGGCTTTCCAGCGTGTCCTTGAGCTCGGCGGTGTCGTAGAAGCTTGTGGCGCCTTCCGCTCCCGCCAGTTGGAACCAGGGGTTGGGATTGCGCGGCTTGAAGAAGCCGGGCTGGCCCATCGTCATGGTCATCAATGACGAGGTCTGGTTGCGGATGTCCCGATAGATGTCGCCTTCCGGCGTATAGGCCCAGATCTTACGACCCGAGATCGTCTGCCAGAACTGCTCCAGCCGCTGCAGGCGGCGGCTCGGCTCGTTGCCGGCGATGATCGAGGCGTTGATGGCGCCGATCGAGACGCCGGAAAGCCAGGTCGGCTCGCAGCCGGCATCGGCAAGCGCCTGATAGACCCCTGCCTGATAGGCGCCGAGCGCACCGCCGCCCTGGAAGACCAGGGCGATGCGGTCATATTGCGCAGTGATTTCCTGGATGGTGGCGGCGGCCGCCTTGTTGCGGGCACGCTCAAGCACCGGCTTTCTCCAGTTCCTTCGCGCCGGCAGCCGATCGGCCGCGGTCCGCGAGATAATCATGCACGACTTCGCCGAGACCCAGCGTCAGATCGGCGGTGAAGTGAACGGCCGAGACGATGTCGAGCACCGGCAACTTGGCGACATCGGCCATGACATGTGGCCGAAGGTCGAGCGCGGCGGGCGCCGTCCAGGCTTCCTTCAGCGTGATGTCGGTGAGGTAGTAACGGACCAGCTCGCAGATGCGTGGGCTGCCGTCGACATGCGGGATGATCTTGATAAGGAAGTTGGGCGCGGCGAGCGAGGCGAGCACCTGGTCGTGGTCGGCTTCGCGGTGCTTGTAGCCCATGGTTCCGGTGGCGCACAGAACGGTGCCATAATGCAGCGTGCCGACCACCACCTCGCCCTCATGCACGATCTTGGGATTGGCGAGCTTTTTCGGAAAACCCCAGAGCTCGCGGCCGCCGGCGATCGGCGCGTCGTCGTCGAGGTACATGGAATGCACGTAGCCGCCGTGCTGGCCCTTGTAGCGCACCGGGATGACCTGGCCGGTCTCGGTGTAGTCGCCGAAACCGGTCGAGTCCGGCATGCGGATGAATTCGTATTTGACCAGCGGCTCGTCGATCTCGAGCGGCGCCGGCACGACGGCTTCCAGCGCCTCGCGCGTCGTGCGGTAGGTGATGATGATGTATTCGCGGTCGAAGAAACGATAAGGGCCGGGCGGGAAGGACGGGTTGGTGAGCGGCATGGCATAGGCGCGCTTCACAACATCGGCGATTTCCATGGCTGGTGCCCCAGTAAGGTTTGAAATGACCCGCGCGAATGCGCTGGCAAATATGTTGCATGGCAGCATGACAGTGCCGTGTCAGCCCGGCGACACGCCGCCACGGAGCCGGCAAAATGGCGCTGCCGCGCTGTAATCGAGCCGACACATGGCCGTGCCATTGTCGTGCTGCACTGCACCAACTATCTGCTCTCCTGACTCGTTGCATTGATAAGTCCCTCCCACCTCTTGCGAGATCTCCCATGGGTTCCCTGTCTTCGAAGAATGCGCTCGTCACCGGCTCGACCAGCGGCATCGGCCTTGCAATCGCCCGTGCCTTCGCCGCAGAGGGCGCCAACATCACCATCAACGGCTTGGGCGACGCGGCGGCGATCGAGCAGGAGCGGGCCGGCATCGAAAAGGATTTCGGCGTCAAGTGCCGCTATTCGGACGCCAACATGATGGACGGCGCCGCCGTCACCGCCATGATCCACGAGGCCGAGGCGGCGTTCGGCAGCCTCGACATCCTGGTCAACAATGCCGGCATCCAGCATGTCGCGCCGATCGAGGAATTTCCCGACGACAAGTGGGAAGCCATCATCCGCATCAACCTTCTGGCCGCCTTCTACGCCATCAAGGCGGCGGTGCCCGGCATGAAGAGCCGCAAATGGGGCCGCATCATCAACACGGCTTCGGCCCATGCGCTGGTCGCCTCGCCGTTCAAGTCGGCCTATGTCTCGGCCAAGCACGGCATCGCCGGCCTGACCAAGACGGTGGCGCTGGAAGTGGCGCAGGACGGCATCACCGTAAATGCGATCGCGCCTGGCTATGTCTGGACGCCGCTGGTCGAGAAGCAGATTCCCGACACGATGAAGGCGCGCGGCATGACCGAGGAGCAGGTCAAGCACGACGTGCTGCTTGCGGCGCAGCCGACCAAGGAATTCGTCACCGTCGAGGAGCTGGCGGCGCTGACTTTGTTCCTGTGCTCGGACGCCGCCAGGCAGATGACCGGCACGACCCTGCCGATGGATGGCGGCTGGACGGCGCAGTAAGCGCAACGGCGATCGCAAAACGAGGCGGTCGGAGGCAACACCTTCCTTGACAATCGGCGGCGATCGTTCCAGCATTCCGGCAAGGGGTTCTCCGCGACGACCCCGTGAGGCGTCAGCCCAACGATCGCGTCCAAACTCTCTTTGCTCAGGAGGTGGACGCTATGCCGTCAACAACCGCAATCACCGTTCCGCAGCTTTCCCGTCTCGTCGGCTTGCCCGATGCGCCTTGCCTGGTCGATGTGCGCATCGACGAGGACTATGAAGCCGATCCGCGCCTGTTGCCGGCTTCATGCCGGCGCGATTTCAGGACTGTCTCAAGCTGGGCGTCGGAATTTTCGGGACGCAAAGTCGTCGTGATCTGCCAGAGGGGGCAGAAACTCTCGCAAGGCGTTGCCGCGTGGCTGCGCCACGAAGATATTCCGGCGGAATCGCTGGAAGGCGGCTTCGAGGCCTGGGTCGCCGCCAGGGCGCCGTTGGTCAGCGCCGGCGCGATCCCGCTCCGTGACGAGAAGGGCCGCACCGTATGGGTCACGCGTTCGCGGCCGAAGGTCGACCGCATCGCCTGCCCCTGGCTGATCCGCCGCTTCATCGATCCCAAGGCGGTTTTCCTGTTCGTCGATCCAGCCGAGGTGCCTCTTGTGGCGGACCGCTTCGCAGCGGTTCCCTTCGACATAGAAGGCGTGTTCTGGAGCCATCGTGGCGATCGCTGCACTTTCGACACGATGATCGAGGAATTCGGCCTGCGCGTCGAAGCTCTCGATCGCCTGGCGCTGATCGTGCGCGGCGCCGATACGGCGCGCCTCGACCTCGTGCCGCAGGCGGCCGGGTTCCTCGCCGCCTCGCTCGGCCTGTCGCGCATGTTCCGCGACGACCTCGAGCAGCTCGAAGCCGGCATGCTCCTCTATGACGCCTTCTTTCGCTGGTGCCGCGATGCCGCGGACGAGACGCACAACTGGCCGACAGGAGGCAAGGCGTAGTGACAGCGCTCGCCAAGAACGACGCCGCACCGTTGGTCGATGTCCCGACCGTGCCGAGTTTTCGCGAGGCGACACGGCTGTGGGCAAAGATCGGCCTGCTGTCCTTTGGCGGGCCGGCCGGGCAGATCGCGCTGATGCACAAGGAACTGGTCGAGGAGCGCCGCTGGATCGGCGAGGAGCGTTTCCTGCACGCGCTCAACTACTGCATGCTCCTGCCTGGGCCCGAGGCCCAGCAGCTTGCCGTCTATATCGGCTGGCTGCTGCATCGGACGGCAGGCGGCCTCGTCGCCGGCAGCCTGTTCGTGCTGCCGGGCGCGCTGGTCATGCTGGGCTTGAGCAGCTTCTACATGATCTACAACGATACACCGGTCGTCGAGGCGCTGTTCTTCGGCGTCAAGGCGGCGGTGCTTGCCGTCGTCGTCGAAGCCGTGATCCGCATTGGCAAGCGGGCGCTGAAGAACCGGGCCATGATCGTGATCGCGGTGGCGGCCTTCCTCGCCATCTATGTCGCCAGAGTGCCGTTCCCGCTGATCGTGCTTGCGGCAGGCCTCATCGGCTGGATCGGCAATCGGTTTGCGCCACGGCTGTTTTCCGGCTCGGCACATGGCAAGGGCAGCGTCGCCGACATCAAAGGCGTGGTCGACCTGATGTTCGAGCGCGGTGAGCTCGGCCATACCGTGCCGACCAGATGGCATGCGGCCCGCACCATCGCCATCTGGCTGCCGCTCTGGCTGGGGCCTGTAGCACTGGTCGCCTTGCTGGCGGGGCCGGGCAGCGTGTGGACGCAGGTCGGCGGCTTCTTCAGCCTGATGGCCGTGGTCACCTTCGGCGGCGCCTATGCGGTTCTCGCCTATGTGGCACAGGCGGCGGTGACCTCGTTCGGCTGGCTTTCGCCTGGACAGATGGTCGACGGGCTGGGGCTTGCCGAAACGACGCCCGGGCCGCTGATCCTGGTGCTGCAATTCGTCGGCTTCGCCGCCGCCTATCGCCATGCCGGTGCAATCAATCCTTTGCTTGCCGGATCGCTCGGGTCGGCGCTGACGCTCTGGGCTACTTTCGTCCCGTGCTTCTTCTGGATATTTTTGGGCGCGCCCTACATCGAGCAGCTCAGGCAGAACAAGGCGCTGGCAGCGGCGCTGGGCGCGATCACAGCGGCAGTCGTCGGCGTGATCATGAACCTTGCATTGTGGTTCGCGCTGCATGTCGTCTTCGGCAAGGTCGCAAGCGTCGGCTGGGGTGTGGAGGTGCCGGTCCTGTCCTCGCTCGACTGGCGCGCCGCGCTGCTGTCGGCGGCGGCGATGGTCGCCATGTTCAGGCTGAAACTCGGCATGCTGCCGACGCTGGCGGGATCGGCGCTGGCGGGGCTTGCGCTGCAGGCGCTGTAGGCCCGCACGCCGTTCGATCAAGTTGGCGTTAACGAAAAAGCCGACCGGCCGGGAATAAACCGCCCGGTCTGCGGGTCTCCAGAGCATGCGCCATTTGTGCGCAACAGCAGGAGACCATCATGAAGCGGCGAGAAGACCAATACGCACGGGCTGAAGAGGGCGAAGGCGTCAGCCGCCGGCGTCCCCTGGAGCGGATGAGCCGGGCGCATCCGGTCCGGGCGATACCGCCCCGACGCCGGCCGTGATCCCTGCCGATCGCAACCATCGAGATCCACGACCATGACGGCGACCGCCCCGTTGCAGCCAGCGATGCGCCGTCCTCTTCCGAGGCACGCCTTGCTTCCGAGACACTTGACTCCGGTGACACCAATGCCTTCTCCTCCCTCGAAGCAGGCGCCATCGCCTGCGGTCGCGATCTTCACCCACACGAGCAGGGACAGATCGTCGCCTCCCGCTGAGGGCGGCAAACCCATGGCGGGAGCGCCCGACGGCGGAACGGTGTTGAGCGAAAAGATGCTGGCAGCGCGTTTTGCCGAAGTGGTGCTGCCGCATCTTAGCGATGCGCTGTCGCTTGCCCGCTGGCTGACCGGCAATCAAGCCGACGCCGAGGATGTGGTGCAGGAGGCCTGCCTCAAGGCGCATGCGGGCATTGCCGGGTTCGCTGGGGGAAACCCCCGCGCATGGCTGCTCACCATCGTGCGCAACGCTTCCTACACATGGATGGCGCGCAACCGCCCGCGCAGCGTGGTCGCCGTCGGCGACCTCGCCGATCTCGCCGACGTGTCGCCGCCGCCCGACACTGACACCGACAGCCCGGAGGCGGCGCTGATCGCCAAGGCCAATTCGGCGGCGGTGGAAGCGGCGATCGCCAGGCTGCCGCAAGCCTTCCGCGAAACACTTGTGCTGCGCGACATCAACGGTCTCAGCTACCGCGAGATCGCCGCCATGCTGGGCGTGCCGCAGGGCACGGTGATGTCGCGGCTGGCGAGAGCCCGCGGCCTCTTGATGACGGAACTTGGAGGGCGCCACCATGAGCCCGCATGAAAATCGCCCGCGTGAGGACGGATTGCCGCAAGACCCGCAGGACATGAAGCTGATGATCCACGCCCTTGTCGATGGCGAGCTCGATGCCGCAGCCGCTTTGGCGGTCGAGCGGCGGATGGCCGCCGATCCGGAGCTTGCCGCCGAACATGCGCGCCTGGTGGCGCTGCGCGGCGCTGTCGCCAATGTGCCGCGTCCGACCGTCAGCGACGATTTCCTGGCCCGCATTGCGGCCATCGCCGAGGTGAGGGGGGCCGGCGAAGTCGTCCAATCCACGGCCGTGAAGGCGCAGTCACAGCCGCAACAGCAGCAAGGCAATGTCGTCGAGTTGCGGCCGCGCGCGGCACGCTGGTTCAATTCCTTCGACTGGCGCCAGATGGCGGCCTCGATCGTGCTGACGGCGTTTCTGGCCAGCGGCGCGACGCAGTGGCTGGCGACGGCGGGCAATGGGTCCGACAGCTTCGCCGTGGCCGTCGCCAACGGCCATCGACGCAGCCTGCTTGCGGCGACTCCAGTCGACATCGTCTCGTCCGACCGCCATACGGTGAAGCCGTGGCTCGACGGCCGCATCGGCGTGTCGCCGCCGGCGCCCGATATGGCCAAGGACGGCTACGCCCTGCTCGGCGGACGCGTCGAGGTGATCGGCGACAGGCCGATGCCGGCGCTGGTCTACCGTCACCACGAGCATCTGATCACGCTGGTGGCCGAACCCCGGCAGAACGAGGCCAAATCGGTGCCGGTGGCGGACGATCTGTCGGCAGGTGGCTTCCTTCTGGTCCACTGGACCGACGATGCCTTCTCCTACTGGGCGATCTCGGATGCCGAACGCCCGGCGCTGGACGATTTCGTCGCCCGCTTCCGGGCGGCGATCATCGCCAATCCGGCGGCCGGTAGCCCGGGTTAGTGAACCAAACTTCTTTCGCCGCTATTTTTTTGAGGCCGATAACCCGTTTGGCGGGATGAGCGAAGGCAGATGCCTGTCCGTGCGAGATAATCGCGCCAAAGCACTTGCCCAGTTGCGCCGGCCCTTTGGCGCGCACGTAGATAAATCAAAGTCGACTTTGGTATGTTATACACGCTGCATTCTCGGGCGGATACGAGTCGATGGATCAGGAAAGACTTCTAGCCGCGGTCCTCTTGGCTGATGTCGTGGGCAGCACGCCGCTCTATGAGCGCATCGGCGACGATGCCGCTTTGCGGCAGGTCTCGGATTGCCTCGACGCGATACGCGAGATCGTCGCCCAACACGGCGGCGACTTCATTTACTCGAAGGGTGATGATGTGCTCAGCCTGTTCGAGAGCTCGGAGGCGGCGCTGATGGCGGTCTGCCAAATCAGCCATCAACTGTCGAAAAAGCCCTTGATCGCCCGGATCGGATTGCATTTCGGGGCGGTCATTCGTGCGCGGGACGCGGTATTCGGCGACGTTGTCAATGTCACCGCAAGGTTGTCCTCCACGGCCAACCCCGGGGAGGTCCTGATCAGCCAGAGCTTCTTCGAAGCCCTTTCCGCGGGCAGCCGCAGTACCTTGCGGCTCCTCGACAAGATGGCCTTCAAGGGCAAGCAAGAACTCTTCGATGTCTATACGCTGCGAAGCGACAATGAGGCCCTCAGCACGCACATCGCCAACCGAGGTACCTTTGTCGATAGGCGCTCTGCCCCGCCGCCGCAGGTCAATCTGATCATCCATTATGGAGATCAGTCGCGATCCTGCCGAAACAACGAACTGGTGACGATCGGCCGATCTCCGGAATGCGATATCGTCGTCCAGCGGCCCTGGGTTTCAAGGCACCACGCGACCTTCACCATTTCGAACGGTAAAGCGCGCCTTGTCGAGCGAAGCTCGTCGG
The DNA here is from genome assembly GCF_020165035.1 of Mesorhizobium sp. CA6. Taxonomy (NCBI): domain Bacteria; kingdom Pseudomonadati; phylum Pseudomonadota; class Alphaproteobacteria; order Hyphomicrobiales; family Phyllobacteriaceae; genus Mesorhizobium; species Mesorhizobium sp. CA6. Next base: position 42,391 of record NZ_JAIUHI010000017.1, read on the forward strand.
GCACATTTGTGTCGATGGGACCCGGCCATGAAGTGTTCATACGCCGCGAAGATATTCTTCTCTTCGGCTCCGGCGTCATCTCGCCCGGACGCAGATCGTCCCTCGGCGACGCCCAGATCCTTCACTACGAAATTATCTCAGGCTGACCCGGCCGGCGCCGACAGGTTCTAGCTTCCTGAAGGCAGATTTCTCGGTTGCGACCCGGATATGCCGCTTCGCGTCGGTCTATCGGATGACGGATTGGAGTAGCTGGAGGGAGCTGCAGGGAAACCACGCTCCATGACATCAGCCAATATTCTGATTTGCGATTTTGTCGGGCTGCGCTTTGGCGCGGACGGCAATCCCGACCACAGCGAGGTCAAGGCCTATATCGAAGCCAAGGGCGGCGTGTTCCACCAGACAGGCATCGCCAAGGCCGGCGCCCTTGACCCCGACAGGCTGCATTTCTTCTACCTGCCGCAATTGAGCACGCGTGACGAATTGCTGGCAGAGGCCGGTGACGGCCGCTACGACGCCGTCATCGCCGCCGCGACCTTCATTCCGGCGGAGACCAGGTTCCGCCTTGGCGGCGTGCGTATCGGCGCCGGCACCGGCAATATGGGCTCGGCATCCTGGGGCGGAGGCAGCGGGGAAGGCGGCGAAGCGCCGTTGATGAACACGCCCGGCATCAACAGCCGCGCCACCGCGCAAATGGCCATGAAGGCGCTGCTGAAAGTCAGGCCGGATCTCCCCGTGGACAAGCTCAACATCCTGGTCGCCGGCGGGCAGTTCGATACCGGAAAAGATCTGCGGCATTATCCGACCGAGAAGCTCGAAGGCAAAAGGCTGGCGGTGATCGGCTACGGCAATATCGGCCGGGAATTCGCCAGGCTCGGCCAGGCCTTCGGCATGCGGGTCACCATCCATGCGCGGTCCCGTCACCATAAATGGATCGAGGCGGAAGGCTTCGACTATGCCGAGACCATGGAAGACGCCGCGCGCGGCGCCGACGCGCTTTCGGTCCACCTAGGCCTCGGTCCCTTCGATGCCGGCCAGCAGCGATACGCCAATGCCGGACTGATCGGAGATGAAGTCCTCTCCCTCCTCAACCACGGCGCGGTGCTCATCAACTACGATCGCGGCGAGCTGGTCGATGTGGCAGCACTGGAGCGCGCGCTGGCGTCAGGGCGCGTTTCCCATGCGGCGATCGATGCGGACCTGTTCAAGGACGGCAGCAGGCTTTCGGGACCAATGCTGCCCTATCTCAGACTGGTCGAGGCCTATGGCCAGCGTCTGGAACTCCTCCCTCACGCCGCGGCCGACACCCTCCCGTGTCGCCGGCGCCAAGCAGGCCGTCGACCAGATCTACGCCGCCATCGTCGAGCATCGCGTCCACAATCTGAAAGGATCGCTGCCTCCGGGCTTTCTCGACATGGGAGCGAAAGTGCCGCCCGGCATCGGCGGCATTACATCTCGGCATTTGGCGGCGCTGGCCGCCGATCAGGCCATGGCCGCCGACCTCGCGCGGTCGAGCGCACTCATAGCCGCATTCTGGGAACGCGTTCTGGCAGCGCCCGAGCAGGAACGACCGGCGCTGATCGCTTCTGGAGGCGAAGCATTCGCCGAGGCCGCGAACCACCTCTCCACGCTTTTGCGCAGGCACCATCTTTCGGGGCCGTTCACTTCAGGATCGTCCTGACGCCCACGATGTAGCGACCTGCTCGCCAAGCCATTGAAAAACTTGGTGATCCCGACAGGAATCGAACCTGTGACCTACAGATTAGGAATCTGCCGCTCTATCCTACTGAGCTACGGGACCACGCGGCCCGACACATAAACGCTTCGGGCCGGTTCGCCAAGGGGCATGGAGACCTCCCCTTTGGCTGTAACTCATCTCGGTGGGCCGCGCCAGCCAAGCCGTATGGCGGAACGTCGCCTTCGCCTGCGTGCGCTCAGGCGGCGAGCGCGGTCTCGGCCAGCTTCACCCAATAGCTCATGCCGTGCGGGATGACCTCGTCGTTGAAGTCGTAGGCCGGGTGATGCAGGCCGGCCGAGTCGCCGTTGCCGATGAAGATGAAGGCGCCGGGGCGCGCTTCCAGCATATAGGAGAAATCCTCGCCGCCCATCACCGGCTGGATGGCGCGGTGGACATGGCTGTCGCCGGCGATGTCGGCGGCGATATCGCCCGCAAACACGGTTTCCTCCGCATGGTTGAAGGTGACAGGGTAGTTGGCGTCGTAATCGACCTCGATGGTGGCGCCGAAGGCGGAGGCGAGGCCGGCGCAGAGTGCGCGAATGCGCTCTTCCGATTTCTTGGCCACTTCTTTCTTCAGCGTGCGCACGGTGCCGGCGATCTCGGCGCTTTCGGGGATGACGTTATAGGCGTCGCCGGCGTGGAACTTCGTCACCGACACCACCACGGATTCGACCGGATCGGTGCTGCGCGAGGCAATGGTTTGCAGCGCGCCGACCAACTGGCTGGCGATGACGATCGGGTCGATCGTGCCGTGCGGCATCGCGGCATGGCCGCCGCGGCCCTTGACGGTGATGGTGAATTCGGCGGTCGCGGCCATGATCGGGCCGGGCTTGATGGCGAACTGGCCGACCGGCAGGCCCGGCATATTGTGCATGCCGAATACCTTTTCGATGTCGAAGCGCTCCATCATGCCGTCCTTGACCATTTCGTTGCCGCCGCCGCCGCCTTCCTCGGCCGGCTGGAAGATCACCGCCACGGTGCCAGCGAAATTGCGCGTCTCGGCCAGATATTTGGCGGCGCCCAAGAGCATGGCGGTGTGGCCGTCATGGCCGCAGGCATGCATCTTGCCGCGCACGGTCGAGGCCCACGGCTTGCCGGTGATCTCGTCGATCGGCAGCGCGTCCATATCGGCGCGCAGCCCGATGGTCGGGCCATCGCCCTTGCGGCCGCGGATGATGCCGACGACGCCGGTCTTGCCCAGTCCCGTCACCACCTCGTCGCAGCCGAAGGCCGTCAGCTTCTCGGTGACGAAACCGGCGGTCTGGAAGACGTCGAAATTCAACTCCGGTGTCTGGTGCAGATGTCGTCGCCAGCCGGCAACTTCTTCCTGCATTTGCGCGGCGCGGTTCAGAATCGGCATGGTCGGTCCATCTCTTGGTTGACTGGCGGCAGTCGGTTCAGGGCCACTGCTCAGCAATTGTGAATATATGGCACTTTGCCATTTTGGCGTCACATAGGGTAAATAGCACCGCAACAATGCGGCCCGGGATCGAGGGTCGGGTCGCATTATGCTGGCGATGGGTAACGAAATCTTACGGAGCCAGCGGCGATCACGGCAAGAGGCGATTTCGGATTTGATCATGCGGCAAAGGCATTTCCTCAACCTGTTGCTGGCAGGCGCGCTGGCGCTTCCGGTGCTTGCCGGCACGGCGCGCGCCAATCCGGTCGTGCTTTTCGACTTGAAGAGCGGCACTGTGCTGGAGCACCAGGACGCGTTCAAGCGCTGGTATCCGGCCTCGCTCAGCAAGCTGATGACCGCCTATGTCGCCTTCCGCGCGATCCAGGCCGGCGAGGTGGCGCTCGATTCGCCGATCAAGGTGACGAAGCATTCGGCCGGCGAGCCGCCGAGCAAGATGGGCTTCAAGCCGGGTTCGGTGATGCGGCTCGACAATGCGCTGAAGATGATGCTGGTCAAGTCGGCCAACGACATAGCCATGGCAGTCGGCGAGAATATCGGCGGGTCGCAGGCCGCGTTCGCCGATCGCATGAACGCCGAGGCGGCCCGGCTCGGCATGGTGGGCACGCATTTCGTCAATCCGAACGGGCTCTATTCGCCGGACCAGTATACGACCGCGCGCGACCTTGCCGTGCTGGTGACGGCGTTGCGCAATGATTTTCCGCAATATGCCCCGTGGTTCTCGATCGAAGGCCTTGCCGTCGGCAAGAAGGCGCTCCCGAACTACAATCTCCTGATCGGCCGCTATCCCGGCGCCGACGGCATGAAGACAGGCTTCGTCTGCTCTTCTGGCTTCAACATGATCGGCTCGGCGACGCGCAACGGGCGCACGCTGGTCGCCGTGGTGCTGGGCGAAAAATCGGCGGTCAGCCGCGCCGAAGCGGCGGCAAAGCTGCTCGACCAGGGTTTTGAGAAGCCGGCGGCGGGTTCGACCACGCTGGCCGCTCTCAAGCCCTATGGCGACACGCTGTCACCCAACGACATGCATGACGAGATCTGCGCGAAAAAGCCGAAGGCGGAGCAGTCGGAGGCGGTGCCCGAGGTTGCCGCCAAGAATAAACCGAAATCGCCCTATCAGGTGAAGCTTGCCCATCCCACGCTCATCGCAGTCGGCCTCGGCGGCGCCACGGGACCTGCGCCCAAGGCGTTCGTCGACCAGACCGACCAGAACTATGCTGATGTGCCGCTGCCGGTCTGGCGGCCGGACAGGCCGGCGCCGCCTGGCGCCGAGCCGCTGGCGACCGCCGCTGCCGGAGCGCAGGGCGACCAGCCCGTCAAAGCTGCCAACTAGGCAAACCAATGAGTGGCTTTCCCATCCCTGTTTCGGTGCTCACCGGCTTTCTCGGCGCCGGCAAGACGACGCTGCTCAATCGGCTGCTCAAGGATCCGGCGCTTGCCGATACGGCGGTGATCATCAACGAGTTCGGCGAGGTGGCGATCGACCATCTGCTGGTGGAGCAGGCTTCGGACGGCATCATCCAGCTTTCCGACGGCTGCCTCTGCTGCACGGTGCGCGGCGACCTGGTCGATACGCTCGCCGATCTGGTCGACCGGCTGCAGACCGGCCGTATCGCGAAATTGGCCCGTGTCGTCGTCGAGACGACGGGCCTGGCCGATCCGGCACCGGTGCTGCAGTCGATCATGGCGCATCCGGCGCTGGTGCAGGCGTTCCGGCTTGACGGCGTCATCACGCTGGTCGACGCCGTCAACGGCGAGGCGACGCTCGACACCCATGTCGAGGCGGTGAAACAGGCCGCGGTGGCCGACCGCGTCGTGCTGACCAAGACCGATCTTGTGGACGCGGCCGCAGTCGAGGCGTTGCGGGCAAGGCTCAAGCAGATCAATCCGGGCGCCGTCGTGCTCGATGTCGAGGAGGCCGGCGCCGCGGCGCTGTTCAATTGCGGGCTCTACGACCCTCAGTCCAAGTCCGCCGACGTGCGGCGCTGGCTTGGCGAGGAGGCGGCGCACGACCATGATCACGACCATCACCACCATGACGGCGACCATGGTCCCCACCACCATCATGAGCATCGCCACGACACGCGCGTGCGCTCGCACTCGCTTGTCCATGACGGCCCGGTGCCGTTCTCGGCGATCGAGATGTTCCTCGATCTCCTGCGCTCGACGCATGGCGAGAAACTCCTGCGCATGAAGGGCGTCATCGAACTCGCGGAGGATCCCTCGCGGCCGCTGGTCATCCACGGCGTGCAGAAGATCCTGCATCCGCCGGCGAGACTGCCGGCCTGGCCCGACGGCCAGCGCGGAACCAGGCTGGTGCTGATCACGCTCGACATGCCGGATGACTATATCCAGCGGCTGTTCGCGGCCTTCACCAACAAGCCGTCGATCGACACGCCGGACCGCGCGGCGCTGGAAGCCAATCCGCTCGCGATTGCCGGGCTTTAAGCTGAAGCAAGCAGGTCAGCCGCGTTGCCGCGTTCGACCAGGAAGCGGTGGCCGCCAGTGACGGCCGCCGTCTCGAGCAGCTGATGGCCGGCATCGGCGCAGAAGGCCGGGATGTCGATCACCGCCAGCGGATCGGTAGTTTCGAGCCACAGCCGGGCGCCGGGTCGCATCGCAGCCAGCCGCTTGCGAGCCTTCAGCACCGGCAACGGACAGTTCAGTCCCTTGAGATCGTAGATGGCGGGCGGCTTTGCCAAGCGGAAGTCTCAGCCGCCGAACATGCCGAGAAGCTTCTTCTTCAGCTTCGACACGGTGCCCTGGTCGGCGTCGGCGGCGGCCTGCGTTTCCTGCGCTGGCTGGGCGGGCGCGGCCTCGACGCCAGCGGTGACGACCGGCTGCTGCGCCGCCTGCTTGGCGGCCTCCTTCTCGGCCAGCGCCTGCGCCCTTGCCTCTACCTTGGCGGCCTTGGCCGCCTCGATCGCGGCCAGGCGCTGCTCTTCGGCCTTGCGCTTGGCTTCCTTTTCCGCGTCGGCTGCCGCCATCTTGCGGCCGAGCGGGGAATCGATGCGGCCCATGCGGGTCGTTTCGGTCACCGAGCCGTCGGAATTCAGCGACGGCGGGTCGATCGGCACGCGCTCGCCGCGGGCGCGGCGCTTCGACCAGTCGGAAACGATGCTCGCTTCCTTGATGCCGGCAATCGTCGGCTTCGGCGGCGGCGTGCTGGAATTGACGGCTGCTTTGAAGGCCGCGTCATAACGCTTCTCGTAGTCGGCGTAGGCCGTTTTCAACGAGTCAGGCTGCATGGTCGCGGGGCAGGGGCCGGTCGGGTCGAAGGTCGTGCCTTCCGGCGCCACCTGGTTGAAGACGTAGCGCTTCTCGCAGACGTCGACCTTCGGCGGCACCTTGGTGATCTCGAAATTGTCGTAGCCGACCTTCAGCATCTTCCAGAACTCGTAGTTCGGGTCGTTGCGGTAGCGCGCCATGTTGGCGGCGGTCATGCGGAACGGAAAGGCCTGGATTTGGAACTCGGTCTGGCCGCCCTGGAAGGCGTCGCGGCCGAAGGCATAGATCTGCTCGATCTGGGCATCGGTCATCGAATAGCAGCCGGACGACGAGCAGGCGCCATGAACCATCAGGTTCTGGCCGGTGCGGCCGTTGGCGCGGTCATAGGCGTTGGGAAAGCCGATGTTGAAGGACAGATGGTAGTTCGAGCGCGGATTCATCTGCGAGGGACGCACCGTGTAGAAGCCTTCCGGCGCCTGGCGGTCGCCCTCGGTGTATTTGGGGCCGAGCTTTCCCGACCATTTGCAGATGTCGTAGGTGGCGACAAGATCGTAACGGCCATTGGTCTTGGCCTTCCAGATCTCGAGCTTGCCCTCCTCCTTGAAGATGCGCGCCATCACCGAGGAGGTGCGTACCATGCCCTTGGCCTTCATGTCGGCAAGGATCTTGTCGGGCAACGGCTTGTTGGCCTCCGGCGCGAAGTCCTTCATCGACGAATCGTTGCAGCCGGCGATGCCGATAGCGGCGATCAGGATTCCGGTGCGGGCAAGCTTGGCAAACATCGATACGGCTACGTCTCTTCTCTCGGGCCAACGGCCGTCGGCATGGCCGGGCCCATAGGCTGAACACCAGTGGACCGTAAGCCCGTTAACCTTGAAAATTCCTTACCGCAAGCCTTGGCAAACCCCTCACGGCGATTTCCATTGAGCCGAATCCGGCGGCATTTTTGTGGCGGAATTGCTTATTCCGGCCACAGTTGAACATCTTGCCGGACTTGAGAGGTCAGAGGCTGCGGCCCATCGCCAGGTATTTCTCGCGGCGCTGCTCGCGGAAATCGGTGTTGGCGCCGGCGAAATCCTTCATCGTCCTGGCGATGAGGTCGCCGGTCGAGGCAATCACCGTTTCCGGCGCGCGCTGGGCGCCGCCCATCGGCTCGGGAATGATGGCGTCGATGATCTTCATCTCGAGAAGATCCTGCGCGGTGATCTTCATGTTGGTCGCCGCGTCCTTCGAGCGCGTGGTGTCGCGCCACAGGATCGAGGCGGCGCCTTCGGGCGAGATCACCGAGTAGATGGCATGCTCCAGCATGTAGACGCGATTGGCGGTGGCGATCGCGATGGCGCCGCCGGAGCCGCCTTCGCCGATGACCACCGAGATCGACGGCACCTTCAGCGAAAGACAGGCCGAGGTCGAACGCGCGATCGCTTCGGCCTGGCCGCGCTCCTCGGCGCCGACGCCGGGATAGGCGCCAGCGGTGTCTACCAGCGTCAAAAGCGGGATCTGGAAGCGGTCGGCCAATTCCATCAGGCGCACCGCCTTGCGATAGCCTTCCGGCCGGACCGAGCCGAAATTGTGCTTGATGCGGCTTGCGGTGTCCGAACCCTTTTCCTGGCCGATGATCGCTACCGGCTCGCCGCGAAAACGCGCGAAGCCGCCGACGATCGCCTGGTCGTCACCGAAATTGCGGTCGCCGGCTAAAGGCGTGAAATCGGTGAACAGCCCTTTGATGTAGTCGACACAATGCGGACGGTCGGGATGGCGCGCTACCTGCACCTTCTGCCAGGGCGTGAGCGCCTTGTAGAGGTCGCGCAACGCGTCGCGCGAGCGCTTTTCCAGCCTGCTGATCTCTTCGCCGACATCGACCGCCTCTCCGTTCTCGGCAAGCTTCTTCAGCTCAAGGATCTTGAGCTCCAGATCCTGCACCGGCTTTTCAAAGTCGAGGTAGTTGTACATGCTTGAGCGGACCGATCCGTCGGAAGGCAAATGGCTGGCGGAACCGCTGAAATGCCGGCTCCGGGCGGTGGAACGTCGCCCTCACATAGCGATATGAGGCCTAGTCGGCAAGCGGGTGATGATCGTTGACCAGCCGCACCAGCCGCTCCTCCAGCACATGGGTGTAGATCTGCGTGGTCGAGATGTCGGCATGGCCAAGAAGTTGCTGAACGGCTCTGAGATCGGCGCCGTTCTGCAGGAGATGGCTGGCAAAAGCATGGCGAAGCACATGCGGCGAGATCTTCGCCGACGCTATGCCGGACCGAGCGGCCAACCCCTTGAGATCGCGGGCGAAAACCTGCCGGGAGAGATGGCCGCTGTCGGAAGAGGCCGGAAACAGGAACGGGCTCTCGGCAAAGGCCGGCCGCTCGGCCCTTGCGGCGAGCCAGGCGCGCATGGCGGCGCGCGCCTTGGTCGAGAGCGGCACCATGCGTTCCTTGTCGCCCTTGCCGTGCACCATGAAGAAGCGATCGTCGCGCAACGCCACCGTGACCGGCAGGCCGACCAGTTCCGACACGCGCAAGCCCGTTGCGTAGAGCACTTCGACCAGCGCGTGCAGGCGCAACGCGGCCAACCTGTCGCCGTCCGGCCCGGATTCTCCGGCTTCCTGCGCTGCCCGGTCGAGCAGGCGCCCGGTCTCGGCTTCGCTCATCGTCTTCGGCAGCGGCCGGCCCTTGCGCGGGCTGTCCAGCGTGCCGGTCGGGTCGTCGCCGCGCAGCCCTTCGGCATAGAGGAATTTGAAGAACTGGCGGATCGCCGACAATTTGCGCGCCTGCGAGGTCGGCGCGAAGCCGCGCGCGGCGATGTCGTCGAGATAGGCGCGGATGTCGGCCGATCCCGCGCCCGCCAGTCCGCCCTTGATCGCCTCGGAAGCATCCTCCAGGTCGCGGCGATAGGACGAGAGCGTGTTCTCGGCCGCGCCTCGCTCGGCGCTCATCATCTCGAGGAAGGCTTCGATGCGGGCGGCGCTGTTCATTCGGCCGGGATCAGCTCTTTGTCGGTGTTCGTGGGTCAGTTTTTCTTCGGGTTGAGCTTTTCAGCCGGAATGCGGATGCTCATTTCGGCCTTTTTCGGCTCCACGAACATCGCCAGCGCGAACATCGCGCCATAGGCAATGCCAGCAAGAACCGCCAGCGTCACGACGAAGCGAAACAAAGTCGGCATTCAATTTTCGCCCGTCTTGTTGTTCTGCTTTTCCAAAGCCCTGTGCCCTTATGGGACGCCGATCCGGCCAATTCAAGCAGGAAGGATTCTGGTGAACAGGAGGTTTTGCCGGGGAAGCTTCGCGGCCGTTTGTCCGGCCGTGCTTGACGCAAACAGGCTTTTGATGTCGATACGGCGCAAAGAGGCCCCGATGAACGCTCTGCCACCAAATCCGACGGACGAAGGCCGCGCCGCGCTGATCGAACGGCTCGGAAGCCGGTCGATCGTCTTCGTCGGACTGATGGGCGCCGGCAAGACCGCGATCGGCCGCAAGGTGGCGGCGATGCTGTCGTTGCCCTTCATGGACAGCGACCAGGAGATCGAAAGCGTCTCGCGCATGACGGTGCCGGAGTTGTTCGAGCGCTATGGCGAGCCGGAATTCCGCGCGCTGGAGCAGCGGGTGATCCTGCGTCTGCTGGAGAACGGACCGCAGGTGCTGTCGACCGGCGGCGGCGCCTTCATGAACGCGCAGACGCGCGAGGCGATTTCCGCGCATGGCATATCGGTCTGGCTGAAGGCCGATCTGGACCTGTTGATGGAGCGCGTTTCGAAGAAGCAGAACCGGCCGCTCTTGAAGAATCCCGACCCGCGTGGCGTGCTGGAGAAGCTGATGGGCGAGCGCTATCCGGTATATGCCATCGCCGACCTGACTGTGCCGACGCGCGACGACCGCAAGGAGATCATCGCCGGCGAAGTCGTCGCCGCGCTCTGCGCCCATCTTGGCATCGACGCGATCGCAACCGGCGCTACAAGCGCCACAACTGGCGAGATTCAGTCGTGAGCAATGCCGAACCGGTGAAGGTCGAGGTCGGACTCGGCGACCGCGCCTATGACATATTGATCGGTTCAGGATTGCTGGCGCGCTCCGGCGAGGAGATCGCGCGCCGGCTTCCCGGTACCCGCGCGGCCATCGTCACCGACGAAAATGTCGCCGCCGCACATCTCGACACGCTGAAGGCTGGGTTGGACAAAGGCGGCATCCAGTCCGCCGTCATCACGCTGCCTGCGGGCGAGAAGACCAAGAGTTTCGTCCATCTGGAGGAAGTGGTCGACGGCGTGCTCGCGGCAAGGCTCGAACGCCGCGACGTGGTGATCGCGCTCGGCGGCGGCGTCATCGGCGACCTTGCCGGCTTTGCTTCCGGCATTGTGCGCCGCGGTATGAATTTCGTGCAGATACCGACCTCGCTGCTGGCGCAGGTCGATTCTTCCGTCGGCGGCAAGACCGGCATCAATAGCGCGCGCGGCAAGAACCTCGTCGGCGTCTTCCACCAGCCCAGGCTGGTGCTTGCCGACACCCAGGTGCTCGACACGCTGCCGATCCGCGAGTTCCGCGCCGGCTATGCCGAGCTTGCCAAATACGGGCTGATCGACCGCCCGGCCTTCTTCGCTTGGCTTGAACAGAACTGGGGGCAAGTCTTTGCCGGCGGTCCGGCGCGGGTCGAGGCGATCGCCGAGGCCTGCCGCGCCAAGGCCGACGTCGTTGCCCGCGACGAGTTCGAGACCGGCGACCGCGCCTTGCTCAATCTCGGCCACACTTTCGGTCATGCGCTCGAAGCCGCCACGCAGTATGACGGGAGCCGGCTCGTCCATGGCGAGGGCGTCGCCATCGGCATGGCGCTGGCGCACCGCTTCTCGGCGCGTCTCAACCTGGCGAGCCCGGACGACGCGGAGCGCGTCGAAGCGCATCTGCGCGCCGTCGGCCTGCCCTGGCGAATGGCCGACATTCCAGGCGAGCTGCCGGATGCCGAGGCCTTGCTCGGCTTCATTACCCAGGACAAGAAGGTCTCGCGCGGCGCACTGACCTTCATCCTGACGCGCGGCATCGGCCAGGCTTTCATCGCCAAGGACGTGCCGTCCTCGGAAGTGCTCTCCTTCCTCAAATCGAGCCATCCCGGGTGGCTCGAGGTGAGCCATCCCGGATGAACGGCGCCGGCTGGATCGTCGCCGCCGTCCTTGCCGCCATCGTGCTTTTGGCGATTTTCTTCCGCGCCCGGTTGCTTGCCGCTTGCGGCTATGCGCTGCGGCCGATCGAGCCGCCGCAGCGGTCCGAGCGCAACGGCAAGGATGAAGACGGCGACGAACCCCGGCGCGAGGGCACGGCGGCCGAGGAGCGCAATCGGCTTGAGGGCCTGTTCGACCTCGACGAGCTCGAAGTGTCGGATGTCATGGTCCACCGCACCAATATGCGCTCGGTCAATGCCGACAATGCGCCGGAAGCGGTGGTGCGCGAGATCCTGCAGAGCCCGCACACCCGCATGCCGCTGTGGAAGGGCTCGCTCGACAACATCGTCGGCGTGTTGCATGCGAAGGATCTGCTGAGGGCCCTCAACGAGGTCGGCAACGATTTTTCGCGGATCGACGTCATGAAGATCGCGGCCAAGCCGTGGTTCGTGCCGGACACCACCACCTTGCAGGAGCAGCTCAACGCCTTCCTGCGGCGCAAGGCGCATTTCGCCATCGTCGTCGACGAGTATGGCGAGGTCGAAGGGCTGGTGACGCTGGAAGACATCATCGAGGAGATCGTCGGCGAGATCGCCGACGAGCACGACATCGACATGCAGGGTGTCAAGAAAGAGGCCGACGGCTCGGTCGTCGTCGACGGCACGGTGCCGATCCGCGATTTGAACCGCGCGCTCGACTGGGACCTGCCCGACGAGGAAGCCACGACGATCGCCGGCCTCGTCATCCATGAGACGCAGTCGATCCCTGAGGAGAAGCAGGCCTTCACCTTCCACGGCAAGCGTTTCGTGGTGATGAAGCGCGAGAAGAACCGCATCGCCAGATTGAGGATACGTCCCGCCAGCGAGGGCTAAGGCGTGCCGATGTCCGGCGATGCCCTCAAAGTTCCTTGGTCCAACGCTCGCTGAGTATCGCGCCGGTACCGGCATCGATTGCCGCCAGGCTGACATCATAGCCCCAGAGGTTGCGGATATGGCGCAGCGTCGCGTCGCGGCTCTGGCCCTCGAGCATGACGCCATCCTTGACCGTGTGCTGGAGCCGCAGATGCCGGTCGCCGAGCAGGTCGACGTCAACCACCTGGATGTCGGGACGGTTGGCGCCGATATCGTAGCTTTGCGCCAACGCCGACCTTATCTTGCCATAGCCGCGCTCATTGTGAATCGAGGCCACCTCATAGTGCGGCTCGTCGGCACCGTCGGCCAGCACGAAGAGCCGCCATTTGCGGATCAGCCTTGGGCTCAGATACTGCCGGATGAAGGATTCGTCGCGATGGTTGGCCCAGGCGTCGAGCAAGGTGTCGCGCCAGTCGCCGCGGCCGGCGATGTCGGGAAACCAGTCGCGGTCCTCGGCGGTCGGCGCGGTCGAGATGCGCTGGATGTCCTGCATCATGTCGAGACCCAGCGCATAAGGATTGATGCCGGAAAAGCGGGGGTCGTCATAGGCCGGCTGGAAGACCACGTTCGAGTGGTTGCGCAGGATTTCGAGCATGGCGCCTTCGCTGATGCGGCCACGGTCGAACAGCATGTTCATGAGCGTGTAATGCACGAAGGTCGCGCAACCTTCGTTCATCACCTGGGTTTGCCGCTGCGGATAAAAATATTGCGCGATGACGCGCACGATCCTGACGATCTCGCGCTGCCAGGGCTCGAGGACGAGACTGTTCTTTTCGAGGAAATAGAGCAGATTCTCCTCTGGCAGATTGAGCGATTTCTTCCGCTCGGCCGCGTCGTCGTCACCGGCTGTTTTGGTATCGCCACTCTCTTGCGAAGGCGGCAGTGTCCGCCAGAGATCGTTGAACGAACGCTCCTCGTATTCCAGGCGCTCGCGCAGCCCTTCGCGCTGCTGCTCGGACGACAGTCTCGGCGGCCGATGATAGCGGAACACACCCTGCTCCATCAGCGCGTGGGCCGAATCCAGGATTGCCTCCACGGCCGCCATGCCATGCCGTTCCTCGCATCGGGCTATGTAGCTCTTGGCAAAATCCAGATAGCTCAGGATGCCGCCGGCGTCCGTCCATTGCCGGAAAAGGTGATTGTTCTTGAAGAAATGGTTGTGTCCCAGCGCGGCATGCGCCGTCACCAAAGCCTGCAGGGCCATGGTGTTTTCTTCCATGAGGTAGACGATGCAGGGATTGGAGTTGATGACCAGTTCGTAGGCCAGACCGCGTGCGCCCTTGCGGTAGAGCAGTTCGTTATAGAGGAAGTGCTTGCCGAATGACCAATGCCGGTACATCAGCGGCATGCCCACCGACGAATAGGCGTCGAGCATCTGCTCGGAAGAAATGATCTCCATCTGCACCGGGTAGATGTCGAGGCGAAGCTCTTCGAGGCCGATCGCTTCGATCTCGTCATAGACCCGGGACAGCTTGTTGAAATCCCAGTCCGACCCGGAAAACAGCAATTCGGATTTGCGCGCCTGGCTGACCATCGGCCTATGTCCCTTCGAGCCTCAGTCCTCAAGCGCTCTTGCGCAGATCAGGTTGCCTGGCGAAGAGCTCGCGGAAGACCGGGTATATGTCGGCCGGCGCGGCGATGCGCCTCATCTGGAAATTCGGCCATTTTCCGTCGACGGCGTTGTAGGCGCGCCAGAGCGATGTGCCGTTCTCGGTCGAGCCGAAAATGTGGCTTTCCCGCTCGTCGATGATCTCCACATAGGCGAAATACTGGCAAAGCCGCATCAGCTTGCGGTCGAGCAGTTCTATGCAGCGCTCGGAATCGGTGGCGAAATTGTCGCCGTCGGAGGCCTGGGCGGCGTAGATGTTCCATTCGGCGACCGGGTAGCGTTCCTCGATGATGCGGTGCATTTCCTCGAGCGCGGTGGAGACGACCGTGCCGCCGCTTTCGGTGTGGTAGAAGAACGTATGCTCGTCCACCTCCTTGGCTTCGTGGGTGTGGCGGATGAAGACGACCTCGGTGCGTTCGTAGCGCCGTGTCAGAAACAGATGCAGCAGCACGAAGAAGCGTTTGGCCAGATCCTTCTCGCGCTCTCCCATCGAGCCGGAGACGTCCATCAAACAGAACATCACCGCGCTGGCGTTCGGAACCGGCTGGGGATCGAAGCGATTGAACCGGATATCGACCGGATCGACATAGGCAATTCGCCTGCGCCTGCGCTCGATCCGGTCGAACTCCTCGCGCAGGGCAGCGATGCGTTCGCTCATAGCCGTGCTTGCCGGCTTCGCTTCAAGCTCGGCAATCTGCAGGGCGATTGCGTCCAACTCCGCCTGCTTGGGGCGTCTGAGCGCGATGCGGCGCCCATGGCTGTTGCGCATCGTGCGCCCGACATTGATGTTGGTCGGCGCTCCGCTTGCCGTGAAGCCTGCCCGTCTCGGCTTGAAGCTCAGTATCTGCTTGAGATTGAGCTTGACCAGATCCGGCAGTTCGAGGTCCTCGAAGAAAAGGTCGAGCACTTCCTCGCGTGACAGCACAAAGCGGAAGTCGTCTTCGGATTCCGTGGTCCCTGGAGCCGATCCGTAGCCTCCGCCGCCGCCCGGTTTGGAGATAAGATCGCCAGGGCTGAATGTCCTGTTGCCGGGCAGGATGTGCTGGCGCCTGCCGCTTTCCTTGTCGTCGCCGAAGGTCGGTTCGCTGGTGCCCTTGCGAGGCATCGGCACGGCATGCTCGCGGTCAATGTCGGCGATACGACCTGTCCGGACGTGGTCGCGGATGCTGCGCTTGAGCTCATCACGGGCGCGCCGGAGGAAGCGCTGGCGATTGCCCAGGCTCTTGTCCTTCGGGTTCAGGCGGCGGTCGATGAAGATCGGCATGGAACCGTCCCGGCTTTGCTCAACCCGCCTTGTTCACGCGCATATACCAGTCGACCAGCCGGCGAACCTGCCGCTGGGTGTAGCCGCGTTCCACCATACGCTGCACGAATTCGTTGTGCCGCTTCTCCGTGACGCTGTCCTGCTTGGAGCCGAAGCTGATCACCGGCAGCAGGTCCTCGACCTGGCCGAACATGCGCTTC
Source organism: Mesorhizobium sp. CA6 (assembly GCF_020165035.1). Taxonomy (NCBI): domain Bacteria; kingdom Pseudomonadati; phylum Pseudomonadota; class Alphaproteobacteria; order Hyphomicrobiales; family Phyllobacteriaceae; genus Mesorhizobium; species Mesorhizobium sp. CA6. The sequence goes on from NZ_JAIUHI010000017.1 coordinate 57,888, forward strand.
TCGATGACCTCGCGAAGCTTTTCATAGCTCGTCCAGGAGGGATTGCGGCCATGGTTGCGCGCCCGGGCACGCAAGGTGAATTTGACCACTTCGTTGCGGAAGTCCTTGGGGTTGGCGATGCCGGCCGGTTTTTCGACCTGCGACAATTCCTTGTCCAGCACCTCGCGGTTGAGGATCTGGCCGGTGTCGGGGTCCTTGTAGTCCTGATCCTCGATCCAGGCGTCGGCATAGGCGATGTAGCGGTCGAAGAGGTTCTGACCGTACTCGCTGTAGGATTCCAGATAGGCCTTCTGGATCTCATGGCCGATGAACTCGGCATAGCGCGTCGCGAGTTCCGACTTGATGAATTCCAGGAAGGCGGCCTCCGTTTCCTTCGGGAATTGCTCGCGCTTGATGGCCTCCTCGAGGATGTACATCAGGTGCACGGGATCGGCCGCCACCTCCTTGGTGTCGTAGTTGAACGTCTGCGACAGGATCTTGAAGGCAAAGCGCGTGCTGACCCCGGTCATGCCCTCGTCGACGCCGGCGGCGTCGCGATATTCCTGGACCGACTTGGCCTTGGGGTCGATCTCCTTGAGGTTCTCGCCGTCATAGGCGCGCATCTTGGTGTAGAGCGGCGAGTTCTCGTGCTCGGCAAGGCGGGTCGAGACGGTGAAGCGGCTGAGGATGTCCAGCACTTCGGGCGCGCAGGGGCTGTTTGCCAGCTCGCTCTCGCGCAGCAGCTTCTCGTAAATGTGCCTCTCCTCGGTAACACGAAGGCAATAGGGAACCTTGACCACGAGGATGCGGTCGAGGAAGGCTTCGTTGTTCTTGTTGTTCTTGAACTGCTGCCATTCCGATTCGTTGGAATGGGCCACGACGATGCCCTGATAGGGGAAGGCACCGAAATTCTCGGTGCCGTTGTAGCTGCCTTCCTGGGTTGCCGTCAGCAATGGGTGCAGGACCTTGATGGGCGCCTTGAACATCTCGACGAATTCGAGCAGCCCTTGCGTGGTCCGGTTGAGGCCGCCGCTGTAGGAGTAGGCGTCCGGGTCGGACTGGCTGAAGTGCTCCAACTGCCTGATGTCGACCTTGCCGACCAGGGCCGAGACATCCTGGTTGTTCTCGTCGCCGGGCTCGGTCTTGGCGATGGCGATCTGGCGCAGCCGCGACGGCATCAGCTTGACCACGCTGAATTTGGAGATGTCGCCCGACAGTTCGTCGAGGCGCTTGGCCGCCCAGGGCGAAATCAATCCGTTCAGGCGGCGGCGGGCGATGCCGTATTTATCCTCCAGCAGATCGCCCATGCGATCGGGATGGAAAAGGCCGAGCGGCGATTCGAAGACCGGGCTGATCTTGTTGCCGACCTTGAGCGTGTAGATCGGGCGCTCCTCCATCAGCTTCTTCAGCCGTTCGGCCAGTGAGGATTTGCCGCCGCCGACCGGGCCAAGGAGATAGAGGATCTGCTTGCGCTCCTCGAGGCCCTGCGAGGCATAGCGGAAATATCCGGCGATGCGCTCGATCGTATCCTCCATTCCGTAGAAATCGGAGAAGGAGGGATAGATCTTGATGGTGCGGTTGGAGAAAATGCGGCCGAGCCGCTCGTCCTTGCTGGTGTCGACCAGGTTCGGCTCACCGATCGCCTCGACCATGCGTTCGGGCGCCGACGCATACATGGATTTGTCTTCGCGGCAGGCCAGGAGATATTGCTGCAGGCTGATCTCTTCCTGAGCCGCGTTGGAATAAATCTCCGAAAACAGATCGAAGACGTCTGATTGGTTCTCGCGCATGGTGCTTTGCCTCGGAGCCGGTGGGCTGCCAATCGGCTCATCGCTGCATCAACTGCCGGAAAGCACTGTTTGTTCCCTTCACACGAAGGATAGCGCATGCAATCTGGCATTGACCCGGGGGATACCCGACGCGGCCGAAAATGCTCGCCCGAGAAATACGTGGTGATTGCCGGCGGAGCTTCAAGGTCCTGATTTGGTTTGCTGCCCACAAGTTGTCATTATTGATCCAATCGAGGTGCGCGGCGCGCTTGCGCCGCAACCTGGCCGGAGATGACGATGATCGATCGACGCGGCTTCATCGCGGCATCCCTGGGGGCGCTGCTGCCGGCAGGTGCGTCAGCCGCCAGGCGTCCGGGCCGGCAGGCACCGCAAACCCTCGATTACGGTCCGGCCAAGCTCGATGTCTACGCGCCGGACGGCGTAAACAACCTGCCGGTGGTTTTCTTTGTCCATGGCGGCGCCTGGCGGTTCGGCAAACGCGGCCAGGTCGGCTCAAAGCCGGACTTCCTGCTCGCCAATGGCTTCGTGTTCGTCTCGATCGATTACCGCATGCTGCCGGAAGCCGATGTCGCCACCCAGGCCGGCGACGTCGAAAAGGCCTACGGCTATGTGCGCGCCAACATTGCCCGATACGGCGGCGATCCCAGTCGCATCGTCGGCATGGGCCATTCGGCCGGGTGCCATCTCATCGCGCTGACCGGCATGCGCGGCGGGTTGCCCGGCGTCGCCGCGCTGATCCTGGACGATACCAGGGCCTATGATCTTGCGGCGCTTTCCAGGAATGGCGGCATGATGGGCGCCTATGCGCGCGCCTTTCCCGACCCGACACAATGGGCGGCGCTATCGCCGTCGACCCATGTCGACGGCAGGAAACATCCGCCGACCTTCATCGCCTATTCGCGCGCGCCCGGGCGAGCCGAAGCGTCGAAGGCTTTCGCGGAACGCCTGCGCGCCACCGGCGCCAAGGTCACGTTGTTCGACGGCAGCGCCTATACGCACATGTCGATCAATCGCGATTTCGGCCAGGACGGCGACGCCTTGACCGCGGCTGTGTTGGCCTTCCTCAAGGCGAGCGTCGGCTGAGAGCTTACCAGCGCGTCTTCTCGCCGGGTGCCGCCGGCTCGATCGCCAGCGCATGCACGCCGGCTTTCAGTTCGTCCGCGAGCAATTCGTTGACGGCACGGTGGCGCTCGATGCGAGCCATGCCGGCAAAGCTCGGCGAAACGATGCGAACGCGAAAATGCGTCTCGCCGGCGCCGTCGAACGTCGCGTGGTGGCCGGACTCGACGTGATGATGACCGGCGTGAAGGTGGCTCTCATTGATGACCGCTAGCCGTTCGGGCGAAAATGCCGCTTTCAGCTTGTTTTCGATTGTCGACTGTATGGACATCCGGGTTTCCCTTCCCCACATCTGCGGCATTGCCGCAAAATCTTGAATTTCGACCGCTTTTAAGCCGCGATTCAGCGGTTAGGGCGATCATCGGCGAAATGTCAATTCTTGTTTCGCACATGCGAACAGCCCATAAATGGGTGAGATGAAAGCGTACCCCAAATATTTCGAGAAAATTCGAATTCGGCCGGAGAAGGACGCGGAGCTGAAGTCGCGCGCCCCGATCTGCCAGTGGGACGGCTGCAACGAAGCCGGCACGCATCGCGCGCCGGTCGGGCGCCTCAAGGAGGGCGAGTATTTTCGCTTCTGCTTCGACCATGTGCGCGAATACAACAAGGGCTTCAACTACTTCTCCGGCGTGTCGGACACTGAGATCGCCCGCTTCCAGAAGGAGGCGCTGACCGGCCACAGGCCGACATGGCGCATGGGCGCCAATGGCGGCGGGACGCGCTCGGCGCCGGATTTCGCGCAGCAGCGTTCGGGGCGGGCCGGCTACTACAACCGCATGCGCGATCCCTTCAACCTGTTCAGCGGCGGAGCACGCGAGCCGCGCGAGCGCAAGGCAAAGCCACTTGAGGCCAAGGCGCTGGAAACGCTTGGCCTTGACACAAAGGCGACTGGTCAGGACATCAAGGCGCGCTATAAGGAACTCGTTAAGCGCCACCATCCGGATGCGAATGGCGGCGACAGAGGTTCGGAAGACCGGTTCCGCGATGTGCTGCAGGCCTATCGCGTGCTCAAGCAAGCAGGATTGTGCTGAGCGGCCCCACGGTACCAAGTCGTTTTTCCAACTTTCATATGGTTGGAAAAGGCTCTAAGACCGCCCCCGGACAAAATCGATTGCCGGCGAAACGCGGCGTTTCGCCCGTGGAGACGTTGATAGTGATGAACAAGGTCGATCGCGACATCGCCAACCTGCCCGACACGACCGTGCCGGTGAAGGAGAAATTCGGCTTCGATTCCAAGATGATCGTTCCCGCCTATTCGGCGGCGACGGAGCATGTGCCGGACATCGACCCGGACTATCTGTTCGACAAGGCGACGACACTGGCGATCCTCGCCGGCTTTGCCTACAACCGCCGCGTCATGGTGTCGGGCTATCACGGCACCGGCAAGTCGACGCATATCGAGCAGGTCGCGGCGCGGCTCAACTGGCCCTGCGTGCGCGTCAACCTCGACAGCCATGTCAGCCGCATCGACCTCGTCGGCAAGGACGCCATCGTCGTCAAGGAAGGGCTGCAGGTCACCGAATTCCGCGACGGCATCCTGCCCTGGGCCTATCAGCACAATGTGGCGCTCTGCTTCGACGAATATGATGCCGGCCGTCCGGACGTGATGTTCGTCATCCAGCGCGTGCTGGAATCGTCGGGTCGCCTGACCCTGCTCGACCAGAGCCGGGTCATCCGCCCGCACCCTGCATTCCGGCTGTTCGCCACCGCCAACACGGTCGGTCTCGGCGACACCACGGGCCTCTATCACGGTACGCAGCAGATCAACCAGGCGCAGATGGACCGCTGGTCGATCGTCACCACGCTCAATTACCTGCCGCACGACAATGAAGTGAACATCGTGCTGGCCAAGGCCAAGCACTATCGCGACAGCAAGGGCAAGGACATCGTCAACAAGATGGTGCGCGTCGCCGACATGACGCGTTCGGCCTTCATCAACGGCGACCTGTCGACCGTGATGAGCCCGCGCACCGTCATCACCTGGGCCGAGAACGCCGAGATATTCGGCGACATCGGCATGGCGTTCCGGCTGACCTTCCTCAACAAGTGCGACGAGCTGGAGCGTTCGGTGGTGGCCGAGTTCTACCAGCGCGCCTTCGGTGAGGATCTGCCGGAGAGCGCCGCGAACGTGGTGCTGGGGTAGGCGCGCGGCTGAAAAGGCCTCTAGCCTTTCAGCATGAATCGCGCAGGGAATGATCATGGCGGGTCCAGGCGACAACACGCGCAACAAGCCGAAGAACGGGTCTGAAGCCGACAGCTTCAAGCGCGCGGTGACCGTGTGCATGCGCGCCGTCGCCGGCGACAAGGACCTCGAGGTCGGTTTTGCCAAGGACCGGCCGGCTTTGGCCGGCAACCGCGCGCGCCTGCCCGAACTGCCGAAAAAAGCGTCCCGCAACGACATTGCGATCACGCGCGGCCTGGGCGATTCCATGGCGCTGAAGCGCGCCTGTCACGATCAGCGCATCCACAACAGGCTGGCGCCGGAAGGCAAGCTGGCGCGTTCCATCTTCGACGCCGTCGAGCAGGCGCGCGTCGAGGCGATCGGCAGCCGCGCCATGCAGGGCGTGGCCGACAATATCGGCTCGATGCTCGAGGACAAATACGCCAAGGCGAACCTCGTCGACGTCAGGGACAAGGCGGACGCGCCGCTCGAGGAAGCGATTGCGCTGATGGTGCGCGAGAAGCTCACCGGACGTTCCGTGCCGAAGAGCGGCGAGCGGCTGGTCGATCTCTGGCGTCCCTGGATTGAGGAAAAGGCGAGCGGCGAGCTGGACGGCCTGTCGGCCAAGCTCGAGGACCAGCAGGCCTTTGCCCGCGTCGTGCGCGACATGCTGGTTTCCATGGAAATGGCCGAGCAACTCGGCGACGACCAGGAAACCGACGACTCGGAGGAAAACGAAGAGAACGAGCAGCAGGGCGAGGAACAGAGCGAGGAAGGCGGCGAGGAGGATTCAGGCTCCGAGCAGTCGCAGTCGGAAGATGCCGAAGCCTCCGCCGACGACGAAGAGTCGGCCGAGACCGAAGCGACCGACGCCACCTCCGACGACCTGTCCGATGAGGACGACGCCGACGCCGAGACGCCGGGCGAGGCCAAGCGAAACGACAATCCGTTCCTGAACCTGCCGAAAGAGATCGACTACAAGGTATTCACCACCGCCTTCGACGAGACGGTAGGCGCCGAGGAGCTGTGCGAGGAAGAGGAGCTCGACCGGCTGCGCGCCTTCCTCGACAAGCAGCTTGCCAACCTTTCCGGCGTTGTCGGGCGGCTCGCCAACCGGCTGCAGCGCCGGCTGATGGCGCAGCAGAACCGCTCCTGGGATTTCGACCTGGAGGAAGGCTATCTCGATCCGGCCCGCCTGGTGCGCGTGGTCATCGACCCGATGCAGCCGCTGTCCTTCAAGCAGGAGCGCGACACCAAGTTCCGCGACACGGTGGTGTCGCTGGTGCTCGACAATTCGGGCTCCATGCGCGGCCGGCCGATCACCGTCGCCGCGACCTGCGCCGACATCCTGGCGCGCACGCTGGAGCGTTGCGGCGTTTCGGTCGAAATCCTCGGCTTCACCACGCGGGCGTGGAAAGGCGGGCAGGCGCGCGAGAAATGGCTGAAGGACGGCAAGCCGCCTAATCCCGGCCGACTCAACGACCTGCGCCACATCATCTACAAGTCCGCCGATCATCCGTGGCGGCGCGCGCGGCGCAATCTCGGGCTGATGATGCGCGAGGGCCTGCTCAAGGAAAACATCGACGGCGAGGCGCTGCTATGGGCGCATAACCGGCTGATCGGCCGGCCCGAGCAGCGCAAGATCCTGATGATGATCTCGGATGGCGCGCCGGTCGACGATTCCACGCTGTCGGTCAATCCGGGCAATTACCTGGAACGCCATCTGCGGGCGGTCATCGAGCTGATCGAAACGCGCTCGCCGGTCGAGCTTCTGGCGATCGGCATCGGCCACGACGTCACGCGCTATTATCGCCGCGCCGTCACCATCGTCGATGCCGAGGAACTCGCCGGCGCCATGACCGAGCAGCTCGCCTCGCTGTTCGGCGAGGAAAGCGCACGCGACACGCGGCGCGGCGGATTGCGACGCGCCGGATGATCCTTTCGGGGCGGCGTGCGCGGCGGACGCTTTTCGCCTGCGTGCTGGCCTGTGCATCGCCGGCAATTGCCGCTCCGGGAACTCCCGTCGAAACAGTCGAGATTTCGGCGCGGCCGATCAGCCAGTTCCATATCGGCCGCGACGAGACGCGGTTCGGGCCGCTTGAATTCGTCGGCGGGCTGGAGATGACCTCGCCGGCGCGCGATTTCGGCGCGCTGTCGGCTTTTCGCTATCTGAAGCCGGGCAGCGACTTCATCGGCATCGCCGACACCGGCTTCTGGTTCTTCGGCACGATCACGCATGACGCCGACCGACGTCCGTCGGGCGTTTCGAACTTCCGCATGCAGCAGATGGTCGACGCTTCGGGCCGGCCGATCGACCGGAAATGGAAGGCCGACGCCGAGGGGCTCGCGGTCAGGGACGGTATCGCCACCGTCGGCTTTGAGCGCGACCAGCGCGTCGCCCAGTTCAAAATCGATCCCGATGATATGAAAGCGCCGATCCGGCAGCTCGATTACCAGATCCCCGCCCGGGAGCTGCGCCAGAACCGCGGCTTCGAGACCGTCACCCATGCCAATCCTTATGGGCAGCACGCGGGCGGCCTGGTCGTGGTCTCGGAGAGGAGCCTCGATGACGTCGGCAACGTCTATGCCGCCATCATCGAGGGACCGCATAAGGGCATCTTCACCGTCAGGCGCGACGGCGATTTCGACATAACCGACGGCGCCTTCCTGCCGGATGGCGACCTGTTGCTGCTGGAGCGCAGTTTTTCGATCGCGCGCGGGGTGAAAATGCGGCTGCGGCGCATCTATGGCGAAAGCGTCGAGAAGGGCGCGGTCGCCGACGGGCCGGTGCTGATGGAAGCCGATATGGGCTACCAGATCGACAATATGGAAGGGCTGGACGTCTGGACCCGCGAGGATGGCGCGCTGATGGTGTCGCTGATATCCGACGACAACCATTCGATGCTGCAGCGCAACCTCTACCTGGAATTCATCCTGCACCAGGATTGACGACGGCTGGCCGGCATGGATTCAGCCGTGCCGACGGGGCGCGCCGAGAGATTACCGGCCGACGTGACGGACTTCGTTCATCACGAAATTTGCCGCGCGCTTGCTCCGGTTGCGGATCTTGAGCGTCGCGGTGTTGTCCACGAAATAGGTATGAAGGATGCTGTCGCGGGTACGGACTTCCGGTCCGACGGTGTCGACCGCGTGCCAGGTGTCGGTGCCGACCGCAAAGGCGTAGCCGGTGTTCGGCGAAAACGACATCCGGTGCGAATTCTCGAAACGCCCGTCCGGCATGCGCTCGGCGAAGCGGGTGCCGATATGGTTGATCGAGTCGTCCTCCGGCAGGTAGAACTGGACCGTGATGCCCTTCCATTTCGTGTCGGTATGGAAGCCGATCTTGTAGCCCGCCACGTCGCGCGTCAGCATCGGCACCGGATACATGCCGACCTTCATGAAGTCCGAGCCGAACCGGCGCTCCAAGCCCGGGGCAAGGCGGCGCATGAATGCGTCCTTAAGCTGCGGCGCGTGCAATGCCTTGCCAACCAGGGACCAGACCGCCCGTTTCTCTTCCGGCAGATGGCGGATGTATTCGGGGTAGAGGTCGATCTTGATCCGCGTTGCGGTGCCGTCGGCCTTGATATTCACATTGTTGCGCCCCTTGAGCGCACGATATTCGCGCGCCTCCGGCATGGCGGCGCGCATGCGCCGATAAAGGTCCGCCGGGAAAACATCGGTCATTTCCAGATGCCAGAAAGGCTTTTCCACAAACGCGGCGCGGTTCACGGCGTCCACCATGTGGGAGACAACATGCTGCAGCGTTTGTGTGGCTGATGCTGGCGCCGCCGCGCCCTCTATGGCCGACATGGATGTCTTCTCCCCAAGCTAAAACCCCGAATCCAAATTTCTTGAATACATATATCGCCGCCAAAACGAAATGCTAACCAAAGCACAGGCTGGATTGCAACGATCCACGGAACTGATTTCGATAGCGGTTTTCTAAATCACGCAGTGAAATTGCATCAGCGCAGAGCAGGCGTATTGCGAAGGGCGCTGTCGACGATGCTGATATTGCTGCGGGCCGATATTCAACGAACCTTGTAGATCTCGATCGGCTTTCCCGCGGTAGACTGGTCCAGTTCGAGCCACTCAGGCAGGTCGCCCCGCAGCAACGCCGCGACAAGGCCCTTCGGCGCGTCCAGAGCCAGCGATATCTCTTCCGTGTTGCCGCGGCAGATCGCGACCAGCCCGACATGCTCGCGTTCGATGACGGCGCGGGCGGCCTCCGGCGTCCCCATGAAAGCGTCGAGCATGGCGAGATTGCCGCCGACATTGCGGTGGTAAGGGCCGGCCAGCGCCCGATGGCCGGTGAAGGTCAATATTCCCGAGCCGAGATTGGACGAGGCAAGCACCGTCGTCGCGGGCATCGCAGCAAGATCGTGGAAGTCGCCCGGCTTGCCGCAGGTCACGGCATGGTCGGGGTCGGAATTAACCCGCTGTGGCGCCTGCCGAACCACGGACTGCGCCGCTACCGCGACCCCGGCCCAGGTCGCGTTGAGCGAGACCAGCCACGCCATGACAATGCCGGTGGAAAGGCGCCATGAGGGCGCGGCGTCCGCCCGTAGGCGGATTCTCGCGATCCAGGCCGAGAGCGGCAGCACGGCGAAGGCGACGGAGAAAGTCGAGCCGCGCACCTGCCATAGGCTGACGCCGAAGGCGACGACGAGCAGGATGGCGGCGAGCGTTTCCTCGCGGCGCAGGCGACGGGTTCGCAGCTGAAAGCCGACCAGCAGGATCGCGATGAAGGGCGTCACATAGCGCGCAGCCATCAGCTTCGGCTGGTGGATGGCGACGCTCCAGAAGGGCTGCGCTTCGACCACGTCGGCCAGCCAATAGGTGCGGATACGTTCGTCCATGCCCGCATAGGGCGATGCCAGGCATTGCGGGAAGAACACGATCACAACGACCGCGACCGCCGCCATCAGCGCCAGCACCGAAACCAGCCGCGCCCGGCGGCTCGATGCGGCAAAGGTACTGGCGATCACGAGGCCGAAGCCGGACAATGCGGCAACGGCGAACTGGAAAGAGGAGAAGGCGTCGCATTGGGCCACGCCCCAGTCGGCCGGCCGGATGGTCGCCACGAAGACCAGGGAGGCGATGCCGGCAAATCCGATGCCAAAGCCTCGTGCCGTGCCGCGCTCCTTGTCGTCGAGGATGAACAGGACAGCGGCGCAGATGCCGAGCACCGCCACATAGGGAGCCGTCTCCATGCCGACCGCGAGCGTCAGGCCGGCGCAAATGCCCGACAGAAGGGCCGCGGGCCGCCAAGAGGGCGCTTCCATCAGAAGCCAGAGGCCGGCCGCCGTCAGAAGCAGCTGGACATTGTGGTGATCGATCACGCCCGGGCTGTAGATCACCAGGTAGAAAAGCGCCGCCGTCGACAGAATGACTGCCGGCATCGCGACATTCGCAGCGGCGAAGCGCTGCGAGGCGCGCATGAGCACGAATATGGTCAGTCCGTAGAGGAGGGTCGGCCAGATGATCTGCGCGGCGCGCTCGGCCGTGGCCGTGCTGGCGCCCAGCGCATCGAAGGCCATGATGATCAGCGCGAGCGGCATGTCCACCAAGCGCGACCAGTGCATGACGAAGCCGCCCGAGGTTCCCATTCTGTATTGATGGAGATCGAACCAGCTTTGCCCGCCGAGCAGGTCGCGAACCTCGACCAGCCGCAGCATGCTGTCATTGTCGGCGCCGTAGTCGCCAAGGGTCGGAAAACCGGAAACGGCGTTGATCGTCAGCACCACCAGCGTGGCGCACAGCGCAAGCAGAAGGTCGTTTTTCCAACCGGTGCCTTGCACGGTCATGCTGGTCGCAATGCCCTAGAGCAATTCCAAGAAAAGTGTGCCACGGTTTTCCGTCAGGAATTGCGTCAAAACAAAGAGATAGAGTGGTCCGCCGTTTCCGTGAAACGACGGACCACTCTGGAGAATTTTCGCGATCCTGCACGATCGGGCGTAACAAAGCGTAAAGCCGCCGCGGCTGTGGCTGAAAGCGTCAGCCCTGATTGGTTGCGATCCAGATGACGTGGCGGGCGCCGCGCTTGCCGTTGGCCCGCGTGTTGATCTCCTCGACCACGAAGCCGGCCTGTTTCAGCCGCCGGGTGAAGCCGCTGTCCGGCCCCTGCGACCAGACCGCCAGCACGCCACCGGGCCTCAACGCGGTGCGGGCGGCCGCAAGGCCGGCGGCGCCATAGAGCGTGTCATTGCCCTCGTGGACGATGCCTTCGGGACCATTGTCGACATCGAGCAGGATCGCGTCCCAGGCGGCTTTCTCCGCCCCTATCAACTGGCCGACATCGGCCTCGCGAATGGTGACGCGGGGATCGTCGAGGCAGCCGCCGAAGATCCCCGACATGGGGCCGCGTGCCCAGTCGACGACCGCGGGGACGAGCTCGGCCACGGTGACGGCAGCATCGCCATTGAGCGCGGCGAGGGCGGCGCGCAAGGTGAAGCCCATGCCGAGCCCGCCGATAAGGATGCTTGGCCGCTCGCGTCCGGCGATACGCTGACAGGAAAGCCTGGCCAGCGCTTCCTCGGAACCGCTGAGGCGGCTGTTCATCAACTCGTTGGTGCCGAGCATGATCGAGAATTCAGCGCCGCGCCGCTTCAGGCGCAGCTCCTGGCCGCCATCGGGCGTGCGGGCGGAGTCAAGCTGAACCCAGGGGATCACGGCCTGATTCCACTTGCTGGGTTCATGGCCTAGAACGCGACCGCCGGCTGGCTCCAGCGCGCGGCGAGCAGCCGGTAGGGGATCAGCGCCACCACGGCGATGATCAGCTTGACCGAAAGGTCGCCGAGCGCCCAGGAGACCCAGCGCATCGTCTCGACCGGCAGCACGCCCATCAGCGGCGCGGTCTCCAGCGCGAAGCTGTCGTTGGGACCGGCAAAGGCGAAGGCGGCGGAGAAGGCGACGCCGAAGAAGACGACGGTATCGAAGATGGAGCCGACCAGCGTGCCGATGATCGGCGCGCGCCACCAGCTCTGCCGGCGCAGCCGGTTGAAGACGGTAACGTCCAGCAATTGCGCGGCGAGGAAGGCAGCGCCGGAAGCGCCGGCGATGCGCACCAGCCGGTCGGCGGCGGTCTCGAACTCGATCAGTCCATGACGGAACAGGAAGGGCGGAATCAGGATCGAACAGGTCACTGCGGTCATGAAGCCGACGAACACCACCTTGCGCGCCACGGCCGGGCCATAGCGGCGGTTGGCGAGGTCGGTGACCAGGAAGGAGAAAGGATAGGTGAAGGCGCCCCAGGTCAGCAGGTCCGCCAACGACAGGCCACCGACTTGGCCCTGCATCGGGAACTGCACGAGGATGTTCGACGCCACGACGACAAGCGCCATGGCGGCCACGAAGGGCAAATATCGCGTCAGGAAATACATTTTTTTATCCTGGGTAATGGAACCAGCCGAGCGTCATGCCGACGCTCGCTCCTGTTTCGAGCACCGGTCTGGCCGGGGCTCGAGGCGGTCGTCCCCCGCCTAAAAGCTGCTGCTTTAAGCGGCCGACTGCTCGGCCAGCTTCTTGGCGATCTGCTTCTTGAGCAGACGGGCGCGCTGCGACAATTCCTTGACGTCGGCCTTGGCCAGGAAAGCGTCGAGGCCGCCGCGGTGCTCGACCGAACGCAGCGCGTTGGCCGAAATGCGCAGGCGAACATTCTGGTTCAGCGCTTCGGAAATCAGCGTCACATTGACCAGGTTCGGCAGGAAGCGACGCTTGGTCTTGTTGTTGGCGTGGCTCACATTGTTGCCGGTCTGAACTGCCTTGGCAGTGAGTTCGCAGGTGCGGGACATCTTGTCTAACCTCAGTTCTAAGCCTGCCAAACCATTCTGCCCGCGCCGGGCGGCGCGCGGTCTCGGTCAGGCGGCCTTTGGAAAAGTTGGCGTTCCATAGTGGCATTTCACCACTGCGTCAAGCTCCGGCACGCGCCCCGCTGTCAGGCACGCTCCATATAAAGGCCGGATTTCACAGTATAAGCCGATCGCGAAGGGATCTGCCAGGCTGGAGCCGCTGCGTTCCGGCCGAACCGCCAGGGATCAGCCAGCCGCCATGCTCCGTCCTTCTCATGCATTCGCCGCCCTGCTTGCCGTTGCCGTGCCGGCAACGAGCTTCGCCGCCGCGCCGCCGCAGTCGTTCAAGGGCGAGTATACGGTGTCGTTTCTCGGCCTTTCGATCGCCAGGGCGACTTTCTCCAGCCGCTACCAAGGCGACACCTATGCCATTGACGGCACCGTCTCGGCCGCCGGCCTCGGCAAGTTGTTCGACGACACCAAGGGCACGATTTCCTCGAAAGGCACGATTTCCGGCAAGCAGATGCAGCCGCATGCATTCCGGGCCGACTACACGTCGGGCAAGAAGGCCTCGATGGTCGATATCCGCTTCAACAACGGCGCCGTCACCTCCACGCAAGTCGTTCCCGCGCCAAAGAAGCGCGATCCGAAGAGCTGGGTGCCGCTGGGCGATAGCGACCTGAAATCGGTGCTCGATCCGATGGCCGCGACCGTCATCCATGCCGACAGCCTGGACAAGGTCTGCGGACGCACGGTCAAGTTCTACGATGGCGAGATGCGCGCCGACCTGACCTTGACCTATGCCTCCAAGGGTTCGATCTCGGTGCCGGGTTACAAGGGCGACACGGTGACCTGCAAAATGGGCTTCGAGCCGGTGGCGGGCTATCGCAAGGGCCGCAAGGCATTGAATTTCCTGAAGAACAAGAGCCGCATGCTGGTGACGTTTGCACCGCTCGGCCAATCCGGCATATATGCGCCGATCCGCGCCACGGTCGGGACCCAGATTGGTCCGCTGACCATCAGCGCGAGACGGTTCGAAGCGGTAAATTAGGACAGGCGCCATCGCGCGCCGGCGGGGGAAATATGGGGCGCGCAACACTGATCGGGTTTTCCGCGGTCGCCATGTGGGCGCTGCTGGCGCTACTCACCAACGCTTCCGGACAGGTGCCACCCTTCCTGTTGTCGGCCATCACCTTCGCCATCGGCACCTGCGTCGGGCTCGTGGCGCGGCTGGTGATGCCGGCTTCCGACCGGGGCCGGAAGATCCCTCGCCAAGTCTGGGTGATCGGCATTGCCGGGCTGTTCGGTTATCATTTCTTCTACTTCACGGCGCTGCGCAATGCGCCGGCGGTCGAGGCGAGCCTGATCGCCTATCTGTGGCCGCTGCTGATCGTGCTCGGCTCGGCGCTGATGCCGGGCGAGCGGCTGGCCTGGAACCATGTCGTCGGCGCGCTGCTCGGCCTTGCCGGCACCTTCCTGATCGTCACCAAGGGCGGCGGGCTGGCCTTCGACGCGCGCTACGCCTTCGGCTATGCGATGGCGGCCGTCTGCGCGCTGTTGTGGTCGTCCTATTCGCTCTTGTCGCGGCGCTTTCCGTCGGTGCCGACCTCGATCGTCACCTGGTTCTGCGCGGCGACGTCGGCGCTGTCGCTTGCCTGCCATCTGCTGCTTGAGAAGACGGTACTGCCGGACAGCCTCGGACAATGGCTGGCCGTCATCGGGCTCGGCCTGATGCCGGTGGGCGCGGCCTTCTATGCCTGGGACATCGGCGTCAAGCGTGGCAACATCCAGGTGCTGGGCGCCGCGAGCTACGCCGCGCCGCTTCTGTCGACGCTGGTGCTGATCGCCGCCGGCGTCGCCGAGCCGTCGCTGCGCATCCTCGCGGCCTGCGTGCTCATCACCGGAGGCGCCGCGCTCGGGGCGAAGTCGCTGCTGATGCGCAAGCCGGCGGCCAAGGAGGTCAACGCATGATGCCGTTTTCCGGCGGCATCGAGGCCAACGCCAACGCGACGCTTTTGTTCTCGTTCGTCGCGGCCGTTATCTACGCCTTTGCGCTCGACATGCCGCCGAAGTGGACGCGCACGGCGGCAAAGACGCTTGCCGTGGCTTTGCTGGCCGTGCTTGCCGCCATGCAGGGCGGTCCGCTGCTGCTCGTCGCGGCGCTGGCACTCAGCGCCGTCGGCGACGCCTTTCTGTCACGCGACGGCGAAAAGGCCTTTCTCGGCGGGTTGGCGAGCTTTCTCGCCGGTCATATCGCCTATGTCGCGCTGTTTTCGCAGGCAGGCGGCGGGCTCGGCCTGTTGAGCGCCGAACCCTGGCGCGGCGCGATCGCCCTGGCCATGGCCGCATTCAGCATCGTCATGCTTGCCGCGCTCTGGCGCCGCGTCGGCCCGCAACTGCGCGCGCCGGTCGCCGTCTATGTCGCGGCGATCCTCGCCATGGGCATTTCGGCGCTCACGACCAATGCTCCCTGGGTAATCGCCGGCGCGGTGCTGTTCATCGCCTCGGACGGGCTGCTGGCGGCCGAGCGCTTCCTGCTCGCGGCGATCTCGCCGCATCGCGTCTGGATGCGCTATGCGGTCTGGGTGCTTTACTATGCCGCCCAGTTGGCGATCACGCTGGGACTTCTACTCGCCTAGTGCGTTTCACCGTTTCACGGAAACGACGAAACGCCCTATCTCTTTGTTTTACACAATTCCGGACGGAAAACCGCTCACACTTTTCCTGGAATTGCTCTAGCCGGCTGCCAGCCCGGCTCGGCCAGTTCGAAAGCGGCGAAATCGAAGCCCGGCGCCACGGTGCAGCCGACCAGCGTCCACTCGCCCAAGCTGCGCGCCGACTGCCACCAGCCGGCCGGCACGACGATCTGCGGCCGCTCGCCGGCGGTAAGGGCCGTGCCAAGCACCTGCTCGATGACGGCGCCTGCGCCTTCCTCATGCATCGACAGCGCCAGCGGCGCTCCGGCATAAAAATGCCAGACCTCGGCCGCGTCCTTCACCCGGTGCCAGGCCGAAAGCTGGCCGTGCTCGAGCAGGAAATAGATCGCGGTCGAATGACCGCGCGGGCCGCCCGCGGCGTCGCGAAAGGTCTCGGCGTACCAGCCGCCCTCGGGATGCGGCTTGAGGCCTAGCGTTGCGATGATCTCGGCGGCGCTGGTCATTGGCGGCCTTTGCTGCGACGAACGTCGAGCCTTTTGGTCGACATGCGGTGGAACTAAAAATTGTCTTTGCGCTTGCGGATCTCGGCAAACACCTCGGCGTCCGAGGCTTTCTCCATGCCGAGATGCTTACGGATCGCCGGGTCGTGCCAGCGCAGGAACGGGTTGGTCGACAACTCCTCGCCGATGGTCGTCGGCAATGTCGGCTTGTCGTCGGCGCGCAGCGCTTCGATCCTCGCCGCGCGCTGCTTCAGCGCCGAGTTGGTCGGGTCGACCGTCACCGCGAAACGGGCATTGGCCAAGGTGTATTCGTGGCCGCAATAGATGGCGGTTTGCGCCGGCAGCGCCGCCAGCTTCTTCAAAGAGTCATACATGACCGGCGGCTTGCATTCGAACAGGCGGCCGCAACCCAGCGCAAACAGCGTATCGGCGGTGAAGGCCACTTTCGAGGCCGGCAGATAGTAGGAGACGTGGCCGGCGGTATGGCCGGGCGTCTCGATGACCTCGATTCGTTCCTCGCCAAGGAGCACGACCGAGCCTTGGCTGACCGTCTCGTCGATGCCGGGGATCTTCGCCTTCTCGGCTTCCGGGCCGACGATGCGCAATTTGAAGCGTTCCTTCAGCGCCAGATTGGCTTCGACATGGTCAGCATGATGGTGCGTGGTGAGGATCAATGTCGGCGTCCAGCCGGTGCGCTTGACCGCCGCCAGGATCGGCGCTTCTTGCGGCGCGTCGATGATCGCCGTCTGTCCGCTTTTCGGATCGTGGACCAGCACGCCGAAATTGTCGGTGCGGCACATGAACTGCTCGATTTCGACCGGCATCGCATGTCTCCCTTTGTCGTCGCAGACATAGGGCGGCCGGCCGCCGATGTCATCCGGGTTTGTTGAACTCGGCACCTTTGTTGAACTTTCCGCCTTTGTTGAACTTGGGCCCCTTCGCAGCTACCGTCGCGCGCATGCATTCGGATATCGTCGACCTGCGTTCCTTCTATTCGACCACGCTCGGGCGCCTGGCCGAGCATTCGATCACCATGGCGCTGTCGTCCGTATGGGCGACCGTTCCCAATGAGCGGCTGGTCGGCCTCGGCTATGCGCTGCCATGGCTGGAACGCTTCGGCACCGATGCCGAGCGCGTCTTCGCCTTCATGCCGGCAACGCAAGGCGCGGTGGTGTGGCCGGTGTCGGGGCCGACGGCGACGGCGCTGGTCTTCGACGAGGAACTGCCGCTGGTCGATTCCTGCATCGACCGCGTGCTTTTGGTGCATTCGCTCGAACATGCCGAAAACCCGCGCGAGACGCTGAACGAGATCTGGCGCGTGCTGTCGCCGGCCGGGCGTGTGGTTATTGTTGTGCCCAACCGGCGCGGCGTCTGGGCGCGGTTCGAGCACACGCCCTTCGGTAATGGCCGACCGTTCTCGCGCGGCCAGTTGACCGAGCTGCTGCGCGAGGCGAATTTCACCCCGGCGACGTGGAGCGATGCGCTGTTCTTCCCGCCGTCGCCGCGGCGTTTCATGATGCGCTTCCACAATGTGCTGGAGAAGGCCGGCCGGCGGTTCTGGCCGATCTTTTCCGGCGTCATCGTCGTCGAGGCGCAGAAGCGGCTCTACCAGGGCGTGCCGGTCGCGCAGCGTGCCTCTCGCCGCGTCTTCGTGCCGGTCTTCTCGCCGCAGGGGGCAACGCGGCTTGGCCGGCGTGCGGCTGATGCCGCGCCTGGCCAAGTGACGCGTTCGTGATCGCCGCGCCTTGCATCGCGCGGCAATCGTCACCCTATCTGAGGCATGCCCGAGCTAAGGCATGCTCGCTCGGCGCAGCGTTCATGACCGCAGCGGAAACCAGGAATATTCTTCATGGACGACCAGACCAATAAAAAGCCGGGGCCGCAGAAACCCGTTGTCTCGGTGGAGGCGAGCAGCCTCGCCGACCAGGTGGCGACGATCAAGCTGGGGCTGAAATCCTCGCCGGTGCGCAGGCAACTTGCCTGGGTCTCCATCGGTATCGTCGCGGTCATCGTCGCAACCTCGGTCGGACAGGTCCTGCTCAATCGCTGGAACCAGCCTTTCTACGATGCGCTGGCCCGACGCGACATGACAGCCTTCCTGCACCAGCTTCTGGTCTTTGCGATGATCGCCGGCGGGCTGCTGGTTCTCAATATCGGCCAGACCTGGCTCAACCAGATGATCCGTCTGAGGCTGCGCGAGGCGCTGACGCTCGACCTGATCGATCAATGGATGCGCCCGGCGCGGGCCTTCCGGCTTGCCAATGCCGGCGCCATCGGCGTCAATCCCGACCAGCGCATGCAGCAAGATGCCGCTCATTTGTCGGATCTGTCGACGGATCTGGGCGTCGGCCTGCTGCAGTCGTTCATTCTGCTTGTCTCCTTTATCGGCGTGCTGTGGGAGCTGTCTTCCGGCTTCGTGTTCCATGTCGGCGGCCATTCGCTGGAGATACCGGGCTACATGGTCTGGGCCGCGTTCCTCTATGCCGGCATCGCCTCGTGGCTGAGCTGGCTGGTCGGGCGTCCGCTAATCGGCCTCAACAGCGAGCGCTACACCCGCGAGGCGGAGCTGCGCTCCTCCATGGTGCGGGTCAACGAGAATGTCGATGCGATCGCGCTCTATCATGGCGAACCAGACGCCAGGCGCCGGCTCGAGCTCGATCTCGGCACGGTGCTGGACGCCATGCGGCGCATCTTCGCCGCCCAGATCAACCTGGCCTGGGTGACCGACACCTATGGCTGGATAACGGTGGTGGCGCCTATCCTGGTGGCTTCGCCGGTCTATTTCTCGGGCGACATCTCATTCGGCGGGTTGATGATGGCGGTCGGCGCCTTCAACCAGGTTCATTCTTCCCTGCGCTGGTTCATCAACAACATCGGCAGCATAGCCGACTGGCGCGCGACGCTGATGCGCGTGGCCGATTTCCGCATCGCGCTCACCGAAACCGACGCGCTGCATGATACGGAAAAACACATCCAGTTCGGCGAAAACGCCAATGGCAGCCTGACCTTCGACACGCTTCAGGTGGCTTCGCCGGAAGGCTGCACCAAGCTTGCCCAGACGGATGTCGAAATCCACGCCGGCGAGCGCGTCATGATCACCGGCGAGCCGGGCGCCGGCAAGACATTGTTCTTCCGCGCCCTTGCCGGCCTGTGGCCGTGGGGAAGCGGCCGGATCGGCCTGCCGGCTGGCGAGACCCCCATCTTCGTGCCGCGCGTGCCCTATTTCCCGGCCGGCACGCTGCGCGAGGTGCTCGATCATTCGAACGGCGAGGCCCCGGCCAGCGATGCCGAGATCGCGGCGGTGCTTGGCGAGGTCGGCCTCGATCCACTGGCAACCACCCTTGATCGTCCCAGGCGATGGGAACGCGAGCTCGGCGATGACGAACAACGGGCGCTGGCTTTCGCCAGGCTCGCCTTGCGCAAGCCGAAATGGGTGATCATCGACGAAGCCCTGGATGCGTTCGACGGGCCGGCGTTGCGGCGGGTGCTAGCCATGCTGCAGAAGCGCCTGCCCGAAACCGCAATCATCAATATCGGGCGGGGCCAGCACAACACCCAGTTCTTCCCGCGCGCGCTGAATATCGTGAAGGATACCGGCGCACCGGCTTTGAAGCCGGCCCGTGTCCGCGCCGGCGCGATCGAGCCACCACCCATCGCTGCCCGCCAGGGGAAGAAATAGCTTATTTTCGCCGTGATCGCCGGGAAAATCCGCCGGGTCGTTCGAGGGTGCCATGCTTGCGATGCTCGGCCTGCTTGTGTGCCTTGCCTGCGCCGAGGCGGCGCCATTGCCCATGCCGGGCAAAGGCGCGCCGGTGGACGTGGAACTTGTGCTTGCCGTCGACATCTCGCAGTCGATGGACCAGCGTGAACTCGCCCTGCAGCGCGCCGGCTATGTCGAAGCGCTGCGCCACCCCGACTTCATCAACGCCGTACGCTCGGGTCCAAATGGCCGCATTGCGCTCGCCTATTTCGAATGGGCGGGCGTCGTGCGCGAGGACGGGGCCATTGCCTGGCAGATCATCGACGGCGAGGACAGCGCCAACGCCTTCGCCGACAAGATCGCCGCGCGGCCGTTCCGCAGCTTCCGCGGCACCTCGATCTCAGGTGCCCTCGGCTTCGGCGCCGGGCTCCTGGAGAGAACCGGCTTTTCGGCGCCGCGCCGCGTCATCGACATATCGGGAGACGGGCCCAACAATACCGGGCTGCCCGTCACGGCAGTCCGCGATGCCGCCGTTGCCAGCGGTGTCGTCATCAACGGCCTGCCTATACTGATCGGTCCGTCGCCGAGTGTCGGCCGTCTCGACCGCTACTACGCCGACTGCGTGACCGGAGGAGCCGGTTCGTTCGTGCTGCCGATCTACGCGGCGTCCGAATTCTCGACCGCCGTCCGCCGCAAGCTGGTCCAGGAAGTCAGCGGCCTGACAGGCGCCAGATCCTTCCACGTCGAAGATGCGATGCCGGTCGATTGCCTGCTGGGCGAGCGCCTGCGGCAGCGGTTTTCCGATCCTTATTTCCCGGAACTCGACAGATAGCCGTCGTGCGGTTCTCAGACCGCCCGGGCGCCGTATTTGGCGCGGAACTCGTCGTAGCAATCGCGCCGCCAGCGGCGGCCGACGACATAGCCGCGCAAGAGTTCGGCGGGCGAGTAGCCGAGCGACTTGGACGACCGGTTGGCATGATAGCCCGAAAACGCCTGCGGCAACCTGCCCTTGAGGATATCGGCGATGATCTGACGCGCAATCATGTAAGGCGGAACGTCGGGATAGCGGTCGGCGATATAAGGATGCTTGTCGATCAGACTGGCATAGGCCTCGACATAGCCATCGCGGCGGCCGGAGATCGAATTCTCCGAATTGTACTTCTTCCAGTCGATATCCTCGGACAGCAAGGCGCCGCCGCGTTGGGCAAAGCGCAGCAGCAATTCGCGATCCTGCATGCGCGTGATGTCGCTGTCATAGCCGCCGATCGCGAGCAGCGACTCGCGTCTTGCGGTGATCGCCGAGCCGGCAATGAAGATGGTCTGCGAGACCAGGGCGCGCTGCAGCGTGCTCTTGTCGAGGAAGGCGTCGCGATTGATGCATTTGGTGCTGCGGCCGCCCTTCAGCGATACGAACGAGCTGATGAGGACTTCGAGCGAGGGGTTCTGGTCGAAGCGCGCCAGCGTCCGTTCCAGCCGGTCCGGCAGATAGACGTCGTCCGAATCGAGAAACGTCACGACCGGCGCCCGTGCGCGTTCGATACCCGCATTGCGCGCGGCATTGGCGCCGCGCCATTTGGCGCCGACATAAATCAGCCTCGGGTCGCGGATTTCGGCGAGCGCAGCGGCCGTCCCGTCGGTCGAACCGTCGTCGACCACAATGTGCTCGAAGCGGGTAAGTGTCTGCGCCAGAACGCTTTCCACCGCGCGCACGACCTGGCTGCGACGGTTATGGGTTGGCGTGATCACTGAGATCAGCGGAACGTCCTGGCTCGACATCGGGCTGCCACCACCGGTCGGATCTAGCGTTTGTCGGATGGGTCCGATGGCTATCTTCGTGTCCCACCTCTGATTTGCGGCCGACGCTACAAAAAACCCCCCTTTGTGTCACGCCAGGCCGGCCGAGAAATGCCAAAATTAGCGGTTTTTCCGCAACATTGCGGTCTGATGGCAACACAACTGGCCTTCCTGTTGATTAGGCGGCCCGCCAACAGGAACCAACGGACGGTTTTGCCCTTGGCCCGGGCACCTGATCGTCATCGAATTCCCCGGCAGGCAGCATATGCGGGACCGGTACAATTCACCGGCCTATCAGGCGATCCTTTCGCTGCGCACCCAGAGCTCGCAGTCCGACGTGATCTTCGTCGACGGCGTCGAGCATCCGCACAAGGCTAGGGATGTGCTTCGCTAGCGGGAAAAGATTGACGCTAGCTGTGCCCGATATAGTCCGGCACCATTTCGACCTCGTCGCGGACAAGGCCGGCCGCCAGGCTGAAATGGCCGAAAAACGCCAGTGTATAGAACGCCAGTCCGACAATGACAGCAAACGGGATTTGCCAGAACGGCATGCCGGTCTGCCGCGCATGGCCTGTCACTCGCCGGATCGTGCGCCAAGACATAGTCCCCCAGCGCGTGAAGGATTTGACGATACGCCGAGCCCTGCCAGGTGCATGAAGCTCGACGAATTTTCGATCGGCGTCCCTGCCGGTTACCAGCGCGCGCCAAAAGAAGAACCCCCAGCCCCGCGGCGAGTAGTGGTGAACGCGTGCGTCCACGTTGACTATCTTGTGGCCTTCGCTCCAAAGCTGGTGCATCAGCAACGTGCACGAGACCTTGAAGCCGTTGTGAACTGGAAATGGGTGACTGGATATCCAGTCATGCCGAAAGGCGATGTTGTTGGCGTTGAGAGCACGCTTCGAGGCGAATCTCTCGTCTCCCTCAGCCATCGGGAAAAACCAGATCAACGCGAAGGTTCGCGAGAAGAAGTCATCGTATGAAAGATAGGTGTGTCCATTCACACAGATGGTTTCAGGCTGGTCGACGAAGGGTTTCAGCAGAGTTGAGAGCCAGTTCCGTTCCGGAACTGTATCGGAATCGAGAAAAACAAGGACGCTCCCTTCGCACGAGGGAATGCCGTTGTTCTTGAGGTCGTAATATCTGCCGCCAGGGAACGCCGCGAAGGCCAGATCGGCAACCTGCTCCAGTTGTGGCGCTTCAGCTCCGATACTGCTTCGCAGTGAGACTGCGTCAGTTTCGAGGCCGCCGTGCGAGATTATGACCTTCGGCTTCGGAAATCCGGTAGCGGAAGCCTGGGCGATCTCGCGCGCCAAGGCCTTCAGCCCAAGGCCAATCTCGTCCCAGTCGATGGATTTGGCATTTTCCATCTCCAAGACGATAGAATAGGTGGGATGTTCAGCCATCGCGGCACAACCGGTTGATCAACCCAGTGGCTATAGTCCTAACAGCATGCTGTCAAACTATCGGGATGCAATTATGCGCTGCGAATTTGTCAGATGAGTTATCTTATCGGCAAGTTGTGCGAACTGACTCGCAAAGAGCTTGATTGCATAGACGCCGGTAGAGGACCGCCCCTGTCAGCGCACGCAGTAGCTGGGCGCGGGGATCTCGCGGATAATCCGGCAGCTCCAGCAGACGTCGCCGCCGAACCATTCCAGCGGATGGCCCAGCCCGGCGGAAACCATCAAACCTGCAAGATGACCGCTGCGCGGCGATGTGCAGACGAGAATTCCCGCCCGTATTTCGGAAAGAATATTCGGGGGGATTTCCACCACTGCCGGCGATCGACGAAAGAAACGAATTTCCGTCATCGCCTCAGCAAAAACACCGCCTGCTGACCAAAAAAATTCCAGAACCACCAGGGCATCGACAGGCCGATCTTCTGGCCGTTGGCGTCGAGCGCGGTTGCCTTCTCGACGGTCGCGCCGAGTTCCTCGCAGAGGTTGACGAAGTCGCGGATGGTGCAGAAATGGATGTTGGGCGTGTCGTACCAGGAGTAGGGCAGGTCCTTGGTGACCGGCATCCTGCCCTTGACCAACAGCGAGAAGCGCACGCGCCAGTGGCCGAAATTGGGGAAGGAGACGATGGCGCGGTTGCCGATACGAAGCAGCTCGTCGAGCACCAGCTTCGGGTTCCGGGTCGCCTGCAGGGTCTGTGAGAGCACGACGAAGTCGAAGCCCTTGTCGGGATAGAATTCGAGGTCCTTGTCGGCATCGCCCTGGACGACGGAAAGGCCGCGCGCCACGCATTCGTTGACGCCGCGCTGCGACAGTTCCAGCCCGCGGCCGTCGACCTGCTTGGTCTCCTGCAGGAGTTCCAGAAGCAGTCCGTCGCCCGAGCCGACATCGAGGACGCGCGAATTGGCCGGGATGAGATCGGTGACGACCTCGAGGTCGACACGCTGGGCGCGATTGACGCTCATGGCTTCGCCTCCTGCATAGCGCATGATGCCGGTCCGAAAAGTCGGCGACTTTTTGCGTTCGCTGACCTTCGGTTCGGGGTCATAGACTTAGCCCCCTGGCGCGGGCGGCGGAGGCGATGAAGCCGTTGATGGCCGCGAACAGTTCCGGCTCGTCGAGCAGGAAGGCGTCGTGGCCGCGATCGGTTTCGATCTCGACGAAGGAGACGGAAGCGCCCGCCGCGTTCAAGGCATGCACGATCGATCGGCTCTCCTCGGTCGGGAACAGCCAGTCGCTGGTGAAGGAAACCAGGCAAAAACGCGTCTTGGTGCCGGCGAAGGCGTCGGCGAGGCGCCCGCCGTGATCGGCGGCAAGGTCGAAATAGTCCATCGCGCGGGTCAGATAGAGGTAGGAATTGGCGTCGAAGCGGTCGACGAAAGTCATGCCCTGATGGCGCAGATAGCTCTCGATCTGGAAATCGGCGTCGAAGCCGAAGGTCAGCGCCTCGCGGTCCTGCAAATTGCGGCCGAACTTGCGGTGGAGCGCGGCTTCCGAAAGGTAGGTGATGTGAGCGGCCATGCGCGCGACGGCGAGCCCTTTTTCCGGCCGCTTGCCGAAATCGAGATATTTGCCGCCATGCCAGTCGGGATCGGCCATGACGGCCTGTCGGCCGACTTCATGGAAGGCGATGTTCTGCGAGGAATGGCGGGCGCCGGTGGCGATGGGCAGGACGCAGAACACGCGCTCCGAATGGCTCGCCGCCCATTCCAGAACCTGCATGCCGCCCATCGAGCCGCCAAGCACGCAAAACAGCTTCTCGATGCCGAAATGATCGACCAGCATCGTCTGCGCGCGCACCATGTCGCGTATGGTGATGATCGGCAGGTCGAGCCCGTAGGGCTTGCCGGTCGCCGGGTTGGTCGAGGCCGGGCCGGTCGAGCCGAGGCAGCCGCCGACGACGTTGGAGCAGATGACGAAGAAACGGTTGGTGTCGATGATCCTGCCGGGGCCGATCAGAACCTCCCACCAGCCCGGCTTGCCGGTCACCGGATTGGTGTTGGCGACGTGCTGGTCGCCGGTCAGCGCGTGGCAGACGAGGATGGCGTTGGAGCGCGCGTCGTTGAGCGTGCCATAGGTCTGGTAGGCAATCTGGAAGGGCGAGAGCAGCGTTCCGGCGTCGAGCTTCAGCGGCTTGTCCGGGCCGAACCGCAGCACCGGGCTCGACGGATGGTCGGCCTCGTCGTTGGTTCTTGCAGCACGCTGAGCGGCCATGTCCGTCCTCATCCTGTCCCGCATCGGACTCGTCCCGACGCGGTGTCCGGCCGGCAGCGGACAATAAAAAACCGGCATTGCCGTCGCAAAGCCGGTTACAGGTTGCAAACGGCCCTTTAGCGAGTTGTTTAACGTGGCTGCAAGCCGACCGGCCAAATCACCACGGGAGTCTGGCAATCCTTCTAGGACCAGCGCCGCGCTTCGTCAACGGGTGGCCTCCTCGCGACCGGATACGGGTGCCAGGCGCCGGCCCTCGACATTCCAGCCCGTGGCCTGTATTTCCGCTGCGGCCTTGAAGGCCTTCTCGACGGATTTGTGACATGAAGCAGGATCAGCCCCGTCCGACGCCCCGCGCGGGCATCATGGACATCGAGGCCTATGTGCCGGGAAAAAGCAACGCGCCGGCCGGCGTGACGAAAGTCTACAAGCTGTCGGCGAACGAAAATCCGCTCGGGCCCTCGCCTAAGGCGATCGAGGCTGCGCGCGAGGTGGCGGCGAAGCTCGATGTCTATCCGGACGGCACGGCGCGGCGGCTGCGCGAGGCGATCGCCGAGGTGCATGGGCTGAATCCGGCCAACATCATCTGCTCCAACGGCTCGGACGAGATCCTGGGACTGCTGGCGCAGACCTATCTCGCGCCGGGCGACGAGGCCGTGTTCACCGAGCACGCCTTCATGGTCTACAAGATCTATATCCAGGCGGCGGGCGCCAAGCCGGTGGCGGTGAAGGAGACCGACGAGCGCGCCGATGTCGACGCGATTTTGGCCGCGGTGACGCCGGCGACGCGGATCGTGTTCCTCGCCAATCCTAACAATCCGACCGGCACCTATGTGCCGTTCCAGGAAGTGCGCCGGCTGCACGCTGCATTGCCGAAGAACGTGCTCCTGGTGCTCGACGCGGCCTATGCTGAATATGTGCGGCGCAACGACTACGAGGCCGGCATCGAGCTGGCGGGCAGCTCCGAGAACGTGGTGATGACCCGCACCTTCTCCAAGCTCGGCCTCGGCGGCGCGCGTATCGGCTGGATGTACGGGCCGGCGCATATCGTCGATGCGATCAACCGCGTTCGCGGCCCCTTCAACGTCAACGCCACAGCGATCGAGGCCGGCATCGCCGCGATCCGCGACCGCGCCCATATCGAGCGCAGCGTGGCGCATAACGAGAAATGGCTGGCTTGGCTCAGCGCCGAGCTGACCGGGCTCGGCCTGCGCGTCACGCCCAGCGTCGGCAATTTCGTGCTGATCCATTTTCCCGACGGCAAGAAACATTCGGCGGCGGCGGCGGACGATTATCTGAGCGCGCGCGGCTACATCCTGCGCCGCGTCACCGGCTACGGCTTCCCCAATGCGCTGCGCATGAGCGTCGGCACCGAGGAAGCCAATCGCGGCGTCATCGATGCGCTGAAGACCTTCCTGAAAAGCTAGACACCATGGCATCACCGATGTTCGAGAAAATAGCGCTGGTCGGCATCGGCCTTATCGGCTCGTCGCTCGCCCGCGTCATCCGCCGCGAGGGCCTGGCGCGCCATATCGCCATAGCGACGCGTAGCGCTTCGACGCTCGAGCGCGCCGAGGAGCTTGGCCTTGGCGATTCTTACAGCACCGACGCCAGCCAAGCGGTGCGTGACGCCGATCTCGTCATCGTCTCGGTTCCGGTCGGCTCGTCCGGCGAGGTTGCGGCCGAGATCGCGCCTGCGCTGAAGAAGGGCGCCATCCTCACCGATGTCGGCTCGACCAAAGCCTCCGTCATCGCGCAAATGCAGCCGCATGTGCCCGAAGGCGTGCACTTCATCCCCGGACATCCGTTGGCCGGCACGGAAAAGTCCGGACCCGATGCCGGCTTTGCCGATCTCTTCGAGAACCGCTGGTGCATCTTCACGCCGCTGCCGGGAACCGATTCCGCCGCGCTCGAGACGCTTTCGGAATTCTGGCAGCGCTGCGGCTCCAACATCGACACGATGGACCCGCAGCACCACGACATGACGCTCGCGATCGTTTCGCATCTGCCGCATATCATCGCCTACAACATCGTCGGCACGGCGGACGATCTGGAAGCGGTGACCAAGAGCGAAGTCATCAAATATTCCGCTTCCGGCTTCCGCGACTTCACCCGTCTTGCCGCCTCCGACCCGACCATGTGGCGGGACGTGTGCCTGCACAACAAGGACGCGATCCTGGAGATGCTGGCGCGTTTCTCGGAGGATCTGGCCTCACTGCAGCGGGCGATCCGCTGGGGCGACGGCGAGAAGCTGTTCGACCTCTTCACCCGCACCCGCGCAATCCGCCGTTCGATCATCGAGGCCGGCCAGGATATCGATGTGCCGGATTTTGGCCGCCAGGCGGTCGAGCACCCGGCCAAGCCTTAGGCTTTTCCCTCGTTCTCTGGCGTGGATTGACCTGTCAGCCTGGGCAGGCGCATGCGCTGGAGATTGGCCGAAACGCCCATCGCGATCGTCATCCACGGGCGGAGCAAGGAGCGAAGCGACCCGCGCAGACCCGAGGATCCATTCCGTGACTTCCGAGCGCTGTCGCGGTGCAGAATTCTGCTCCGCCGCGTTCCATGGCTCAGGTCACGGAATGGATTCCAGGGTCTCCGCGACGCCGCCTCGCGACTGCTCCGCCCTGGAATGACGAGGTTGAGCGGCTTACGCCAACCCCAGCATTTGTGCCGATTTCGCGGAAATAGCCGAGATACTTTTGCGTTCTAGCCCTGGGCTGGCGGCCAGTGCGCCGCCATCATCGCCAGCGTTTCGGCCCGATCCGGCGCGCCGAGGCGGCCGCCGAAGCGCAGGCATTTGAGCGCCGCGGCGGCGCTGGCAAAGCGCAGGGCTTCCTCCATGGGCAGGGCCTCGGCGAGGCCGACGGCGAAGGCGCCGTGGAAGACATCGCCGGCGGCGAGCGTGTCGATCGCCTTGACCTTCGGCGCCTCGACATGGCGCACGCGCCGAGTCGCGCGGTCGTGCCACCAGGTGCCGGCCGCGCCGCCGGTCACCGCGACAAAGGCATCGGTGCGCGAAGCGAGGTCGGCGCAGGCGCTTTCTGGGTCGAGCGCGTGGCCGCAGACGATGCGCGCCGCCGGTTCGGAAGCGACGATGTGCGAGGCCAAGGGCAACAGCCGCTCCAGCACCTCGATCGGCGCGGTGTCGGCGTCCAGGATCGCCGGACGGCCGGTCGATCTGGCCGCGCCCAGAGCCAGCGCCGCGGCGCCCGGCCAGCGGACATCCACCAGCACGGCGTCGAAGGCGGAGAGGTCGGCGAGCGGCAGCGCCTCGGGATCGGCTTGCGCCTTTTTGTCATAGAAGGGGACGATGACGCGCTCGCCATGCGCATCCACCAGGATCGCGGCCAGCGCCGATCGCGCGCCGGGAACACGGCGGATAAGGCTGCAGTCGACGCCTTCGGCCTGAATGTCGGCGATCAGCTGATTGCCGACCGGATCGTCGCCCGTGCTTGCCCAAAGCGAGACCTCGGCGCCGAGACGCCGAGCGGCGCATGCGGCGCTCGTCGCCATGCCGGAAGCGATCTGGACGCCGTCGCTGGCGATGAACTTGCCCTGATGCGCGGGCAGCGTTTCGACGCGAAGGATCGTATCGAGGGTGAAGGCGCCGACGCTGAGCAGTCTGACCGGCTTCGGCATCGTTGCTTTACTCTTCTCAGTCGGCATGATCTCACCCGAAAACCGGTCCCCACCTTTTGCTATGCTGACCTTCGGTTCGGGACCACGCTCTATTCAAGCGGCTTGATCTTGCCGAGCGGGATGAAGCCCAGCGAGGCCTTGCCCTTGACGATCTTGAGCGGCATCGAGGGTTCTTTTCCAAGCATCGACAGGGCGGCAAAGCCCTGCTCGATTCCGCTTTTATGCTCGGGAATCGCGCCGGCAAGGATAGATGCCACCGCTTTCGGGTCCTTGAGCTTGATCGTCAGGTCCCCGTTGACCAGCCCTTCCGCGTCGACGGAGACCGGTCCGGACACGATGATGCGCGCCGTGCCGGACGACAGGTCGAGCTTGGCGATCTCGATCGACTGGCCGCGCAGGCTCTTCGGCGGCGCTGCGATCAGCGCCACGCCGTTCTTCAGCGTCACGTCGCCGCTGCCGTCCAGCGCCGGCAGCACGCGTCCGTCGATGGCATCCGCGTTGATCTCCAGGTCGCCGAAGCTGCCGACATAATTGATGTCCTGGCCGGCCGGCTGCAATTGGCCGGCCGCCTTGCCGGCGCTGAACAATTGGATCGGATCCGTGTCGTCCTGCGGGTCGGTCTGACCGTTCAGGCCTTCAGCCTGCACGGAAACGCTCCTTGGCAACGGCCACCACACTTTGACATTGGCCTGCAACCGGTCCCAGTCGATCCAGAGCGGCGGCATTCCGGGCGCCATCGTTCTCAACGGCCCGCGCAGGTCGGCGACCGGCGACAAGGGTCCGGCGATCCCGGCGACGGCGTTGAAGCTGCCGGTGGAGGCGGCGACCTTCCTGGTGTCGTCTTCATAGGCGATGTTGTCGCAGGAGACCGTGAAGCTCATCGGGTAGCCGCTGACGGCGAGGTTGGCGCAGCCGGCGGCGATCCCTTTGCTGCCCAGTCTCGCCACCGCCTGATCTGCCTCGGTCTTGAGCCTGTCGGCGAGATAGAACCAGCCGCCGCTATAGGCGGCGAACAGCACGACAAGGAGCGCGGCAAGCCAGAACAGCCGGCGGCGAAGTTTGGGCGATCGCTCGTCACTTGACGTCATGCTGCGGCTCTCGTTAACCCGGCGAGCGGGCATTTACCAATACGCAAACAAGCGGGGGCCAGAAGAAGCACCTCGGCGGTGCGGTGTCGTTCACTCGAATGCGATCAGGCTTGGCGATATGGGCGATTTTTGGGTTTTTGGCTATGGGTCGCTGATTTGGCGGCCCGGATTTGCCCATGTCGAGACGCGCCGCGCCCGGCTTTACGGCTATCGCCGCTCGCTTTGCGTCTATTCCTTCGTGCATCGCGGCACGCGCGCGCGGCCAGGCCTGGTGCTCGGCCTCGACCGGGGCGGCTCCTGCGTCGGCCTCGCCTACCGTGTTCCCGGCAATTTGCGCGACGAGGTGCTTTCCTATCTGCGCGAGCGCGAGCTGGTCACCAGCATCTATCTCGAACGCATTCTCGATGTCCGGCTGGATGGTGGAGGCGCGGTCGAGGCGGTCGCCTACACCGTCGACCGCCGGCATGAGCAGTATGCCGGCGCGCTCGACGCCGATCACGCGGCCAGGATCGTTCGCGGCGCGGTCGGCCAATCCGGGCGAAACGAGGACTATCTCTTGAGCACACTTGAGCATCTCGAGGCGCTCGGCATCCGCGATCACTGGCTGGAGGAGGTGGGCCGTCGGGTCGCGTCTTCGTGAAGCGCATTTTCGGCGAAATAATTTCGCCTCCAAGCTCTATCTTTTTGTTTTTACGCAATTCCAGACGCAAAACCGCGACGCAGTTTTGCTGGAATTGCTCTGGTCCGATCAAAAAACAAAACCATGCCTTTGACCTCGCCCGGCCGCGACCTAGCTTAGCGGCATCCCATTCCTTGGGCGTCAGGCCCGTTCCAGCATCACGGAGATCAGTCTTGCAGAAACGTCGTCTCGGTCGCACCGACCTTTCCATCGCGCCGCTGGTCCTGGGCGGCAACGTCTTCGGCTGGACCGCCGACGAGAAGACCTCCTTCGACCTGCTCGACCGGTTCGTCGCTGCCGGCTTCAACGCCGTCGATACGGCCGATGCCTATTCGCGCTGGGTTCCCGGCAACAAGGGCGGCGAATCGGAAACGATCATCGGCAACTGGATGAAGAGCCGCGGCAACCGCGATCAGGTCATCGTCATCACCAAGGTCGGTTCGGACATGGGCCAGGGCAAGCGCGACCTCTCCGCTGCCTATATCGAAAAGGCGGTCGACGCTTCACTGAAGCGGCTGCAAACCGATGTCATCGACCTCTATCTGTCGCACTGGCCGGATCCGGCCACGCCTTACGAGGAAACGCTCGGTGCCTATCAGCGGCTGCTCGAAAAGGGCAAGATCCGCTATCCCGGCTGCTCCAATCTCGATGCCGGGCAGCTGCGCGCCGCGCTCGACGTCGCCAGCTTGCGCAGCCTGCCACGTTACGAGGTGCTGGAACCCGAATACAATTTGTACGACCGCTCGTCGCTCGACGGACCGCTGCTCGACCTCTGCAAAGCCGAGGATATCGGCGTCATCACCTATTTCAGCCTCGCAAAGGGATTCCTGAGCGGCAAATACCGCAGCAAGGCCGATCTCGGCCAGAGCGCGCGCGGCGAAGACGTCGCCGAATATCTCAACGAGCGCGGCATGCGCATCCTTTCCGCGCTCGATGCCGTGGCCGAGCGCCATTCGGCCAAGCAGGCGGAGGTGGCGCTGGCCTGGATCATCGCGCGGCCTGGCGTCACCGCGCCGATCGCCAGCGCCACGACCCTGGCCCAGATGGATAGCCTAATCCGCGCCGCGTCGCTCAAGCTTTCGGCCGACGATATCGCGGCATTGGACCGGGCCAGCGCCTGAGACGGGCGCTGCGCACGAACGTCCAAGACGGCCATGACGATCCCTCCTAAATCCTGTCGCATCGCGGCGGCAGGAGCGTTCGGCATGGCCGATGGCATCTTGAACGAGGCGCAGACCTGGCAGCAGGTGCTGGCGCTTATCGTGGCGGCGACGGTCGTCATGGGCAGTCCGGGACCTGCGACGATCAGCGTGACCGCCGTCGGCGCGGCTTTCGGTCTGCGTCCTTCCCTGGGTTACACGTCTGGCGTGGTGCTCGGCACGATAGCCGTGCTTCTGGCGGTGGCGGGCGGGATTTTCGGCATGCTGACCTCGGTGCCGGGAGTGGCGCCGGTGCTGGCGGTCGCCTCGGCAGGCTACATCCTTTATCTCGCCTTCAAAATAGCGACAGCGCCGCCATTGGCCGGGCGCGGAAGCACGGCGACGAAGCCTGATTTCCTTGGCGGTTTCATGCTCGCCGTCGCCAACCCGAAAGCCTATGTGGCGATTGCAGCGGTTTTCGTCGGCGCCGCGGCGCAGGCCGATGCGCTCGGCGTCTCCACCAGGTTGCTGGTGCTTGCCGCGATGATCGTCGCCATCCACGTCGTGTGGCTGCTTGCCGGAACGGCGTTCGCGCGCGTCCTGCGCCATCCGCTGGCCTCGCGGATCATCAACCTGGTGTTTGCCGCCACGCTGGTGCTGACGACCCTGCTTGCGGTGCTGCGGTAGCCGATCAGCTCTTCGCGGTTACGCCGAGTTCCGCCAGCCGCTTCACCGCCGTCGGCGGCATGGGCGGCGGGTTCGGCGCCTGCGCGGCCTCGACGAGCATCTGGTCGCAGGCGGCTTCGGTCTCGCCGATCAGCCGCTGCATGAATTCCTCCTTGCCGAGCCCTGGCGGGATCGGCGGCAGGAAGCGGGCCTTGATGGTGCCCGGATAGCGCAGGAACTTGCGGCGCGGCCAGTAGAGACCGGCAACATGAGCCACCGGGACCACAGGAACGCCGAGCTGCGTGTACAGCTCGACAATGCCGTATTTGTAGGACGGCTCGGCGCCCGGCGGGCGACGGGTGCCTTCGGGATAGATGATGAGCTGGCGCGGATTGCGGTTCATCTCCTGCCTGGTCGCGACGACGACCGCCTTCAGCGCTTTCGAACGGTTGCCGCGGTCGACCGGGATCATGCGCATCTTCAAGATGTACCAGCCGAAAAAGGGGATCCAGGTCAGCTCGCGCTTCAGGATGTAGAGCGCGTCGTCGAGATAGGGGAAGAAGGCGATCGCGTCCCAGAAGGACTGATGCTTCGGCGCCAGGATGAAGGAGCCTTCGGGCAGGTTCTCGACACCCGTGATCTCGCTCTTCGTCGCGGCGATCTTGTCATAGAGCCACATCGAGGTGCGCGACCAGAATTTCGGCACGAACCAGGCGCGGTGGCGCGGCGACAGGAAATAGAAAGGCGTCCAGAAAATCATCTGGACGATCAGGCTGAGATAGAAGACGAAGTTGAACGCCAGCGAGCGGATGATGAGCATGCAAGGGGCCCGTGAGGAAGTGTGCGTTGGTTACACCAAGCGGCGGCAAAAAGGAAACGCCGCCATTGTCGAATGGTGCCGCTAGAGTGACCGAGCCAGCCGTTCCTTGAGACGCGGCGCGGCGAAATCGAGGAAGGCGCGCAGCTTTACCGGTAGCCGGCCCTGGCCGGCATGGACGAGGCTCACCGGCCAGGGCGGCGGTTCGAAGGCCTGCAGCACCAGCCGCAGCGCGCCGGCGCGCACGGCGGCATCGGTCTGATAGGAGAGCACTTTCGTCAGGCCGAGCCCGGTAATCGCGGCATCGATGGCCGCTTCGGCGGTGTTGACTTGCAGGCGCGAGCGAACAGGGATTGTCGTTTCCGTCTTGCCGGTTCCGAAGCTCCATGCCGCGGGAGCGGCGAGACCTTCGAAGGTGACACAGTCGTGGCCGGCAAGGTCTTGCGGGGTCGTCGGCGTGCCATGCAAGGCGAGATAGGCGGGGCTTGCGCAGACGACACGGCGGATCGAGCCGACGCGGATCGCAACCATCGCCGAATCCGGCAGCTCGCCGATGCGCAGGGCGAGATCGATATGCTCCTCGACCAGTTGGGTGATCCGGTCCGACAGGGTCAAGCGGACATCCACTCGCGGGTAGACGGCGAGAAAGTCGGCGATCACCGGCAGCACATGCAGGCGGCCGAACACGACCGGCGCCGTGATGACCAGCTCGCCGGTCGGGCTCGAATATTCGCCGGCAGCATCGCGCTCGGCCTCGCCCACCTCGTCGAGGATGCGACGGCAGGCGGCAAGATAGGACTGGCCGGCATCGGTCAGCGTCAGGCGCCGCGTCGAGCGGTTGAGCAGACGCGTCCCCAAATGCTTCTCCAGTTCGGAAAGCTTGCGGCTCACCGTCGGCAGCGGCACGCCGGCGCGCTTGGCTGCAGCGGAAAGGCTGCCGGCCTCCACCGTGGCAACGAACAGGGACATAGCGTCGAGGCGGTCCATTATTCTTCCGAAATATGGAAAGATAGATTGCAAACATGCTCTCTACATCCGGTTTTCGGAAGAGCCTAATTGATGTGCGATCCTGTCCGCGGAGCGCCAGCATGAATGAATTCACCAGCGACGTCGCCTTCACGCATACCGTCAAGGCCATCCAGTCCCGCAAGGGGTCGCGCAATTCCTATGCGCGCGTCGAGCAGCACGGCGGCTGGCGGGCAACGATCGCTCCGGATCTTGCTGCCTTCATCGAAGCACAGACCAGCGTGTTCCTGGCGACGGCCAACGCCGAAGGCCAGCCCTACATCCAGCATCGCGGCGGGCCGGCCGGTTTCCTCAAGGTGCTGGACGAGCACATGATCGGCTTTGCGGACTTTTCCGGCAATCGGCAGTTCATCACCCAGGGCAATCTCGAGGACAATGACCAGGCCTTCCTGTTCCTGATCGACTATATGCTCCGGCAGCGCATCAAGATCTGGGGCCGGGCGCGCGTCGTCGAGAATGACCCGGAGCTGACGGCGAAGCTGATGCCCGCGGACTACAAAGCACGGCCGGAGCAGGCGATCCTGTTCACGGTATCAGCCTGGGATGCCAATTGCCCGCAGCACATCCCGCAGCGCTTCGAGGCGGCGGATGTCGCGGCCGCACTTGCCGAGCGCGACCGGCGCATCGCCGGCCTGGAGCAGGAGATTGCGCGCCTGCGCACGCCAGGCGAAGTCTAATTCTTCACCACCGTCGAGGCTTCGGCGAGCGCGACGCCCTCGGGCGTCGTGCGAAGCGGCAGGAAGCCGCGCGCCAGCGACAGCACATATTTGCTGTATTCGGTCAGCAGCACGCGCAGCGCTTCCGGCTTGGTCAGCCAGCCGCCATTGCCGAGATTGGTGTTGACCACCGGATAGGGCTCCAGGCGTGCGCCATGCAGCAGCCGGCCCATCTCGAGCAGGCTGCGCGGCATGTGGTAGTTGTTGGTCACGATGATGATGCTGCCATAGGCGTGGTTTTCCACCCATTTGGCGCTTTCCTCGGCATTGCCGATGGTGTCGAGCGCGGCGCGGTCGATATCGACGCAGCAGGAAAAGAGCTGCTTGTCGCCGCCCATCGCCGCCTGCAGCTGGCGTTTGGTTGCCGACGGATGGACGCCGCTGATCAGCAGCCGTTCGCCCTTGCCGGAGGCCAACAGGTCCATCGCCGCGTCGAGCCGCGACTGCCCGCCGGTGAGCACGATGATGGCGTCGGCCCTGGCCGGATTGGCCGGAGTCGTCATATGGCTAACCTTGTCGGCAAACCAGCCGAAGCCGCCGGCAAAAAGCACCAGCGCGGCGAGAGCCACGAAACCGCAGACGCGCAGCGCGAGCCTCAAACGACCGAACCCGGCGAAGGCAGCGCTGCGCACACGCATCGCCGGCATTCGTCCAGCTGTCTCGATCGAATCCCGCGCTTCCATCATCCCCAGGTTAATCCTGAAAGCCTCTAATGGTTAACTCCGAAATGCGGCCGTTGATAGGTGAGACGGCGCACATTGCGTTACGGCAGGTATCCCGCGTGTGATCATTGTTTTGGTTGTTTATAGCGCTTTGCGCCGGTTTCCGGATTGATCTCATGGGTCAGCCCGCATCCGGCTGGCGAACGTCGATGTCGCTGAGATAGGCGACGACGGTCGCATGCGAGGTGGCCGCGGTCAGCGCGCCGATCACCAGCACCATCAGACCGACGCCGAAATAGCCGGCTGAGCCGATGGCGAAATTGCCGAACAAAGCGGTTGCCTGGTCGGCCTGGGGCGTCGCCATGTTGCGCGACGACCACCAGGAAAAGACGATGAAGACGGCGATCGCCAGGGCGCCGCCGGCGGCCGCGCCCTTCATGCCGGTGACCAGGAAATGCCAGCGGAATTCGCGCGCGATGAAGCGCGCCTCGGCGCCGACGAAATGCAGCACCTCGATGATGTGGCCGTTGCCGGCCATGGCGCCGCGTGTGGCGAACACCACCGTCAGCACGGTTGCCGACAGCATCAGCACCAGAACGGCAATGCCGATCGTCACGGTCGTGCGCGCCATGGCAACCAGCCGGTCGACCCAGGTGCGGTGATCGTCGAGTGCCGCGGTCGGTATTTTCGGCGTGATGGCGGCGCGCATGGCGGCAAAATCGGGCGGGCTGGCCTCGTCGATGGTGACGATGATGAGACGCGGCACCGGCAGCTCGTCAATGTTGAGGCCGCTGCCCAGCCACGGTTCCAGAAGACGCGCGGTCGCGTCGCGGTCGATGATCTTGGTGCCCTTCACGCCGGGGAACTCGCTGGCGATCTGCGAGGCCTGCGCAAGGGCCGCCTCCATGTCCAGACCGTCGGCCGGCTTAATCTGGATCGTCGCCTCGCGCGATATCTGGTTCTCCCAAACGGAGGCGGTATCGCGCACCAGCGTCACGGCGCCGAAGGTGAGGCAGGACAGGAAGGTCATGATGGCGATGACCAGCACCAGCGCCCGTCCAGCGATGTTCTGCGCGGGCACGATCGGCGCCGTCTTGCGCTGGACACGCCGGACCGTCGTCTTCTCGAGCGTTTCGTGCTGGAGGTGATCGGCCGGAAGGTCAGTCATAAACGTCCAACCTTCCACCGGCCAGGATCATGCGACGCGCATCGACCTGTTCCATCAGGCCGAGGTCGTGGGTGGCGATCACCACGGCGGTGCCCAGCCGGTTGAGCTCGATGAACAGTCTTAGCAGCCTGCGCGCCAGCGGCGGATCGACATTGCCGGTCGGCTCGTCGGCAAGCAGGATCTCCGGCTGTTCGATCAAGGCCCGGGCGATCGCGGCGCGCTGCTTCTCGCCGCCCGACAGCACCGGCGGCAGCACATGCATACGGTCGCCGAGCCCGACCCATTTCAGCAGCTCGGTGACGTCGGTGCGGTAGCTCGCTTCCTCGCGCCCGCGCACGCGCAAGGGCAGCGCGACATTCTCGTAGGTCGTCATATGGTCGAGCAGGCGGAAGTCCTGGAACACCACGCCGATGCGGCGGCGCAGCAGCGGCAGCTCGCCGCGCGAAATGCGCGAGCGGTCCTTGCCGAAGATGGTGATCAGGCCGCGCGTCGGCTTCAGCGACATGAACAAAAGGCGCAGCAGGGTCGTCTTGCCGGCGCCCGAAGGGCCGCTCAGGAACTGGAAGGAGCGCTCCGGAATGTGCAGGGAGATGTCCCGGAGGATCTCCGGACCCATGCCATAGCGGAGGCCGACATTTTCGAAGCGGATCACGTTCGGCGACCTGGAAACTCTCGGCGGCGACGCGCCACAATCTACTCTAACAGACCATCGGCCGGCATGGTTAACCGGCGGTTAATTTGCAACGTCCAGCATGCATCAAAGCCATTCCGGTGGGGAAGCGTTAACCAATTGCGTTTACGCAAAAGAAACGAAGACTGCACTGGTGCCGTAATGGCTGACGAGAGAACCGCGCGCCCTGTTTCCGGCGAAATCATGACCGGCACGGCAACAAATGCCGTGCCGGGACGCGTCATGCTCGATGCGGTCGACATCGTCGATGCCGACTATGTGGTGCTGCCGCGTTTTGCCGCTTATCCAGAATCGGCACCGCCGCCGCAGATGCCGTCGACGCCATCGATCGGCGGCATGGGCATGCTGCGCAGACCGGAGGCGGCGCCGTCGCGATCCTCGCGTGGCAATCCGTTGTTCTGGATAGCCGGCGCCGGCATAGCGCTCGCATCCTTCTGGGTGTCGGGTGGTCATGCGCTGGTCCGGCAAAGCCCCCTTTGGACGACCGCCGCGCCGGCGAGCGCGCTCACCATCTCCGGCGTGACGTCGCGCATCGATGCGTCGGGATTGAAGCCGGTGCTGTTCGTGGATGGCGAGGCGGCGAATGACGGGATGAAATCGGAAACGCTGCCGCCGCTCGAAATTCGCGTCACCGATAACAACGCCAATATCATCCGCTACAGGCTGGGGACATCGAACCGTTCGCTGGGCCCGGGCGAAAGATTCGGCTTTTCGAGCCGCCTCGATGTGCCTAAAGACGGCGTCAGGACAGTCTCCGTAATCTTCGCCGGCTAGGTGTGTCGATAGTCAGGTGAGGCCGGCCTGCGAACGACGGCTTCCTTCGCTTCCGGTGCTCACGTACTTCAAGTACGCTCCGCTCCGGTTCTCGGAAGCCATCGTTCTCGACTCGGCCTGACCTGAATCTCGACACACCTAGCGCCTGGCGTCCTAGGTGGTTTTGAAGGACAAAAGAATGCCAGTTGTACGCGGCAAGGACATCGAGGTCCTGTTTTCGGCGTCGGCGATCGCGCGCCGCAATCTCGAGCTCGCCAAGGAAATCGCCGGGCGCGATTACCACTACCTGCTGGTGATCTCGATCCTCAAGGGCTCGTTCGTCTTCGCCGCCGATCTCATCCGCGCCATGCATGATGTCGGCCTGTCGCCGGAAGTCGAGTTCATCTTCATCTCCAGCTACGGCGCCGGCACGACCAGCGGCGAGGTCAGGGTGCTGCGCGACATCGACAACGAAGTCGCCGGCCGCGACGTGCTGTTGATCGACGACATACTCGAATCCGGCAAGACGCTTTCCTACACCCGCGACCTGATGCTTTCGCGCGGCGCCAAGAGTTGCGCCATCGCGGTGCTGCTCGACAAGCGGATGCGCCGCCAGACCTCGCTCAACGCCGATTATGTGGGCTTCGACTGCCCGGACTATTTCGTCGTCGGCTACGGCATGGATGTGGCCCATGCGTTCCGCGAGCTGCCGTTTGTCGGGGTGGTGAAAGGCGACGCCTGAGAAGGCGGCGCCATTCCGAAAAACCGCCGATCGTTAGAATTTTCAGAAAACATCAACGTTTCGGCGGCATCTATCTCGGCATGGCAAAGCTTCTGATCGTCGAGGACGATGAGTCCGTCCGCACCCTCGCTGCCCGCGCGCTCGAGCGCGATGGCCATAATGTCACCATCGCCACCGACGGCGCGCAGGGGCTGGACATGATCCGGCAGGCGCGCGGCGGTTTCGATCTGGTGGTGTCCGACATCCGCATGCCGGAGATGGACGGCATCGAGATGGCGACATCGGCTGCAAGAGAGTTCCCGACGATGCGGATCATGCTGATGACCGGCTATGCCGACCAGCGTGAGCGCGCCGAGGAGCTCAACGGCATCATCCTCGACGTCGTGCAGAAGCCGTTCACGCTTGCCGAGATCCGTGGCCGCGTCGGCAAGGCATTAAGCTGCTTCGCTTGATACCGCATCGGCCGTGACAGCGGCGGCCGGCGCCGCACTTCGCCGACGTCCGCCGCTGAGCGCAAGCAGGCCGGCGCCGATGATCAGCGCCGCGCCCAGCACCGTGGTTTCACGCGGCACTTCGGCGAAGAACAGGAAACCCCACAGCGGCGACCACAGGATGCCGGTATATTCGAACGTGGCGACGCGATTGGCCGGCGCCATCCGGTAGGCCTGCGAGAGCAGGATCATGCCGGCGGACGCGACGAGGCCGCAGGCGGCCATCTTCAGGAAGTCCGGCATTGTCGGCCATACCCATGGCCGCACCAGGAATTCGACGCTCGGATGCGCCGCATGGGTGATGCCGGCAAGGTGGAAGACGGTTGCGACGGCGATGGCGCCGCTGAGATAGGCGCCGTTCTGATAGAAGGCCATTACGGTCGATGATTCGGTGTCGCCGATACGGCGCGCCATCAGTTGCGAGAAGCCGTAGAGGAAGGCCGAGCCCAGCGACAGCAGCGCCGCCCAGTCGAACACGCCGGCGCCGGGACGCACCATCACAATCACGCCGACTAGGCCGATCAGCACCGTCGACAGCATCTTCCATGAGACGCGCTCGCCGAGATAGGGACCGGCCATCGCCATGATGAAAAGCGGCGCCATGAAATAGAGCGCCACCGCATCGGCCAGCGGCAAGGCGGCGATCGCCAGATAATAGACCGTGTAGGACGAGAACTGGATGAAGGCGCGCAGCGTCAGCATGCCTGCCCGCTTCGACAGCACCGCCTTCAGGCCGACATCGGCCTGAACGAGCACGATCAGGATCGGCAGCGCGACGATGGCGCGGATCGCCATCACCTCGGTCACCGGATAGCCGCCCGAAACCGCCTTCACCAGCGGATCCTGCAGTGAAAAAACCAGCACGCCGAGGCAGAGGCTCAGAATGCCAAGCACCGTCCGGTTCTGCATGATCTATCCAGCGAAAAAGAACCCGCCACCATTTTCAGGCAGCGGGTACGAGTGAGGACTCTTCGATTGGTCCGCGACCGATTTCGCGGCCGCATATCCAATGGGTGTCATGACTATCCTGCGGCGTTTGACATCTGGCAAACGAATTGGAATGATGCCAGCAATCAACTTTGCTTATGGCGACTCGATGCGACCGGTCCTCGACAGCGATCTCTTGCGCACCTTCGTGGCGGTGGCCGAAACCGGCAATTTCACCCGCGCGGCGGAGAAAGCCGGGCGCACGCAATCGGCCGTGTCCATGCAGATGAAGAAGCTGGAGGACATGGTCGGCGACAATCTGTTCGAGCGCGGCTCGCGCGGCGTGGCGCTGACGCGCCGCGGCGGCGAGCTCATCGCCAACGCGCGCCGCATCGTCTCGCTGCTGGACGAGACCGCTGCCTCCCTGGTGGCGCCGCCGCTGGGCGGGCTGGTGCGCATCGGCATTCCGGCCGAGTATGGACGTTCGATCCTGTCGCGGGCGCTGGGCGAATTCGCCAAGCGCCATCCGCGCGTCGAGGTCACAGTGCGCTACGCGCATTCGGATTCGCAGGTGCGGGCGCTCGCGGCCGGCGAGCTCGACCTCGCGGTGGTGTTCGAATGGGAGGGCTCTTCCGGCGGCGAGGTGCTGATGCACGACCCGACGGTCTGGGTGACGTCGACGCTGCACCACATGCATGAGGAACGGCCGGTGCCGATCGCGCTCTACAGCCGCAACGGCTGGTGCCGCGACTTCGCCATCAAGTCGCTGCAGCAGCGCGGCCTCGACTACCGCGTCGCCTACACCAGCGACACCAATGGCGGCCTGACGCTCGCCGTCACGTCCGGCCTGGCGATCGCGCCGATCTCGCGCAGCAACATCCCGCCTGATTGCCGCGAACTGACGGCCGCCGACGGTTTCGGCGACATCGATTCCTCCAACGTCGTCCTGCACCGCAATCCGCTGGCGACCGGCGAAGCGATCGACGGCATGGAGAACGCCATACGCGAGGCGTTCATGCTGACCCGGCAGGCTGGCGCGGCGGCCGGGCTTTAGTCCGGCGGGCCACTTTCAATCTGCCTGAGCCAGCGCATGGCATCATCCAGGCGATCGTCGCCCCAGAACAGCTCGCCGTCGACGACGAAACTCGGCGAGCCGAAAATGCCGAGCGCCTTGGCTTGTTCGGTCGCGGCGGCGAGATCAGCCTTGGCGGCATCGCTGTCGGCCTCCCGCAGGATCGGTTCCGGTTTCTGCCCCGCTTTCTTGATGCTTGCCGAGATGTTCGGCTCGCTGCCGGCCGGCTCACCCATCTCGAACCAGCGTCGGTAGCTCTCCCTGGCATAGGCCTCGCACCAGCCCTCCCGCGCGGCAATGACGGCGACGCGATTGGCGCGCTCAAGTTCGGCAAGCGGGTAGGGCGCGGGCAGCTTAGGCACCATCCTGTACATCGCCGCGCGACGCTCTATGTCGCGCCACATATAGGCGGCCTTCACCGGCTTCTTGGCGAAGGGGATATTGTCCATCTCGATCATGATCGAGCGCACGTTGAATGGCCGCCAGCGGAACTCGATGCCGGTCTCAGCCTGGATCTTCGCCAGTCGCATCACCGAAAGGTAGGTGTAAGTGCTGCCGATGGAAAACCAGAAATCGATCATCGCCCCATGCTCTCGGCCATGACGCTACCGGTTCTGAATGTGCAGGGCAATCTCGCAACGCCGATGACGGGCTATTTCAGCTCCAGCAGCCGCTCGAGATAGCTGCGCTCGATATCGGGGCTGAGCGCGTTGCCGAGCCGTTTGCGGATCGCGTCGAGGATCTGGCGCGCGCGCTGGACGTCGATCTCGTCCGGAACCTTGACCGAGGTGCCGTCATCGGGACCGTTGGTGGCGCGCGGTCGTCCCAGCGGATCGCGGTCGGCGTCCTGCTGGCGGCCGCCCTGCTCGCTGCCGCCCTGATCGCCCTGCATGGCCTGCATCTGCTTCATCATTTCCTTGGCGCCGCGGCGCAGCGCTTCCAGCGCGCGGCCCTGGTGGCCGACGGCTTGGTCACCGTCGCCCTGGCCGAGCGATTGTTCGGCATTGCCCATCGATTTGCCGGCCTCGCCAAAGCCCTCATTGGGCTCCATGCCCATGCCTTCGAGGCCTTTCTTCAACTGATCGAGCTCGCTCTGCAACTGGCCCTGGCCTTCCTGCAGCTGCTTCAGCGCATCGGCCAAATCCTTCGGCGACATTTTCGGCCGGCCCAGCGGATCGCGGTCCTGGCTGGGACCGGGCCGCTGCTGCTGGTCGTCGGACTGGCCCTGTTCGCCATCCTCGCCAAGCTGCTGCTGCTCGCCGCCTTCGCCACGCTGCCCGCGCTGCATCTGGTCCAGCCGGAAGGTGTCGTTCATCATTTCCTGCTGGCGGCGCATGATGTCGCCGAGCTTGTCCATCTGCTGGCGCATCTCGCTGTCCTGCTCGCCGCCCGGCTGCTGGCGGCCGGCCTGCAGATTGTTCATCATGTCCTGCAGCTCGGAGAGAAGCTGCTGGGCCTTGTCGCGATCGCCCGATTTGGCCAGATTCTCGATCTGGTCCATCATGCGGTCGATATCGCTCTGGCGCAACTCGCGGCCGTTCTGCTGCATCTGCGGCGCATTCGGGTTCTGCTGCGCTCGCTGGGCGAATTCCTGCAGGAACTGGTTCATCGCCTCGCGCAGTTCCTTCATCGCCTTTTCGATCTCCTGATCGCTGGCGCCGTTCTTGATGGCGTCCTGCAACGCCTGCTGCGCTTGGCGCAGCCGCCGCTCGGCGGCCGACAGGTTGCCTTCCTCGATGCCGAGCGCGATCTCCCACAGATAGGACACGACGTTGCGCAACTGATCGTCGCTCTCGGAGAGCTTCAGCCGGCTCCTCGCGCTCATGATGGCGAGATAGTTCGACATGTTGTCGAACGTGTCCTCGGGCCGCAGCGTGACCGCATCCATCAGGTCGAGAACGCGCGGCTTGGCATTGGTGTCGAGCGCCACCAGCCGGCGCTGTTCGATCACCGCTCTAGCCAGCGGATTGGCGAAGGGCCGCTCCGGCATGACAAGCGTTTTGGTTTCACTGGTGGCCGTGTGGCCGGCGTCGTCCGTTGCAGTGAGCG
Organism: Mesorhizobium sp. CA6; assembly: GCF_020165035.1. Taxonomy (NCBI): domain Bacteria; kingdom Pseudomonadati; phylum Pseudomonadota; class Alphaproteobacteria; order Hyphomicrobiales; family Phyllobacteriaceae; genus Mesorhizobium; species Mesorhizobium sp. CA6. The sequence continues at coordinate 101,371 of NZ_JAIUHI010000017.1, forward strand.
TCAGCTTGATGTTGCTACCGGCCCAGACATGCTCGGTCAGGTCCTTGGTCGTCTTGGCCGCGCTCGGCTTGCCGCCGCGGCGCGGCAGCGTCAATGGCATGTCGGGCGCGCCGTAGAGCGGATGCGCGTTGGCGGCAGGCGGATCCGACAGCTCGAAAACGGCCTTGGCGGAGGCTGCACCATAGTCGTCGGCGATCTCGTAATTGAGCTCGATGGCGCCGTTGACGGCGCGCTTCGGCTCGCCGATGAAGCGGATCGTCGGCGGCTTGTCGGGAATGACGGCAAAGGCCCAGTGGCCAAGATCGCCTTCGCCGGATTTCAGCGTCAGCGTGCCGTTGGTGTTCAGCTTGCCGGAGAACTGGCGCACTTTCGGTGCGGTCTGGCCGGCGGCAGGCGCGGGACCTTTCGGCGCGGCGGGCTCGATGGCGCGGTCATTGCCGCCTTGATCGGCATAGCTCAGCGTCTCCTCGCCCGAACCGCCGGTGACGCGCAGCGAGATATCGCTGCCTTGCGGAACGGAAAAGGTCTGGACGGCCTGGTTGGCATCGGCCGTCAGGAACACCGGCGCCTTGCCGGTATAGGCAGGCGGCGTCACCCAGGCGTCGATGCGCGGGGGCACGGCATCATGCGAGGCGCGCGCGACGAAACCGTCGCTGACCCTGCCGCCAAAGGGTCCGAAGGAGAAGGCAAGCGCCGTGACGAACAGCAGCCCCGCCACGGCGCGCAAGCCCCAGCGGTCGTAGTCCGGCACGCCGGTGCGCGGCCGGTCGGCGCCGAGGCTCGAAAGCCGTTCGGCCATGCGCCTTTGGTGCTCGCGCCACAGCGCCTGCGAGAAGATGCTCTCGGCGCCGCTCGGCCGGTCGGTCTGCACCTGCACCGGGCTGTGCAGCAATTCGTTCGCCGCCTCGATGCGCCTGTCGATCTCGGCGGCCGAGGGCATGCGGAAGAAGCGCAGCGGGTAGAGCGCGGCGACCGCCGCCAGCGCGAACAGTATCAGAAGGCCGATGCGTACCGCGTCCGGCAGGCGCGGGAACAGGCCGAACCACGAAAAGCTGAAGAACAGGCTGGCGACGACCAGCAGCGGCAGCACAAGCGGCCAGGCGCGCTCGAAGGTCATCGAGGCCCGCGTCGCCAACCGGCTGAGCGCCAAGCGCCCTGCAAAGCCGCGTCCATCGCTGGCCCGGCTGCGTTCGCCGCTGGAAATGGGTCGTTCGGTCATCGGCCCTTCCTGCCCGGGCACGATAGCCCGGACGTCATCGCCAGAAGGATACCAGCAAACACGGCAAAGGCGAGGCGGGTTCCAAAAAACGTGAAGCGGTTTGGCCGGGTTATGATCAGAAATTGGCGAGATTCGTGTTCGAGCCGCAGACGAGGACGGCCACGCGCTCGCCGTCTCCGGGCACATAGCGTCCGGAAAGCATGGCGGCGAAGGCGGCGGCGCCGCCCGGCTCGGCGATGATTCGCACGCGGTCCCACAGCGCCTTCTGCGCCGCGACGATGTCGTCGTCGCTGACCAGGATCGAGCGCTCGACGAAGGCCTCGGCGATCGGAAACATCATTTCGCCGACGCGCTTCGGCGCCAGCGAATCGGCGGCGATGCCCTCGGCGGGCGCATCGACCGGCTCTCCGGCCTCCAGGGCGCGGTAAAGCGTCGGCGCTCCCTCGGGCTCGATGGCGACGATGCGGATGCGGCCAGCGAACCAGGCCGCGATGCCGCCGATAAGGCCGCCGCCGCCGACCGCGACCAGCAGCGTGTCGATCCCAGGCAGATCGGCCTCGATCTCCAGGCCGAGCGTGCCCTGGCCGAGCAGCGTTTCTTCCTGGTTGAAGGCGTGGATCTGCAGGGCGCCGGTTCTGGCCGCGAAGTCTTCGCTGGCGGCCAGCGCTTCGGCATAGCGCGCGCCGCCGACGACCAACTCGGCGCCGTAGCCGCGAATGCGCGCGAGCTTCGCCGGCGGGCTGACCTCGGGCACGAAGATGGTCGCCTTGTGCCCGAGCTTCATGGCGGCGTAAGCGACGGCGGCACCATGATTGCCGCCGGACGCGGCGACCACGCCGGCTTCGGGCACTCGGCGTTCGAGCAGGTTGGTGAAGGCGCCGCGCGCCTTGAACGAGCCGGAATGCTGGAGGCATTCGAGCTTCAGGTCGACCGGAAAGGCGGGCCGGTCGAAATCCGCCATGTCGACGCGCATCACGGGCGTGTGACGCACATAGGGGCGGATGCGCGACTCCACGGCGCCGATGCGTTCGCGCGTGATCGTCTTCTTTTCCAGCATGGGCCAGCTCCTTGAGGCGCGCCGCTCGGTTACTTCAGCCAGTCGGGGACCGAATCCAATCCAATCAGGTTCTCATAGGTCTGGCGCGGCCGCACGACGTGAAAACGGTCGCCATCGACCAGCACCTCGGGCACCAGGAGCCTGGTGTTATAAGTGCCGGCCTGCACCGCGCCATAGGCGCCGGCGGTGGAAACCGCGATCAGGTCGCGCGACTTCAATCTCGGAAGATCGCGGTCGAGGCCGATGAAATCGCCGGTCTCGCAGACCGGCCCGACGACGTCGACTTTCATACGCGGTGCCGAAGCAGGCGGCTGCACCACCGGCCTGATGTCGTGGAAGGCGTCATAGAGCGTCGGCCGGATCAGGTCGTTCATGGCGGCGTCAACGACGAGGAAGTTCTTGGCGTCGCCTTCCTTTACGTAGATGACCTCAGACACGAGGATGCCGGCATTGCCGACGATCAGGCGGCCGGGCTCGAACATCACCTTGAGGCCGAGCTTGGTGACGTGCTTCCTGACGATTTCGGCGTAAGCGTCGGGCAAAGGGGGCGGGCTGTTGTCGACGCGGTAAGGAATGCCGAGGCCGCCGCCGAGATCGACATGCTCGATCTCATGCCCGTCGGCGCGCAGCGCTCCGACTAGCTCGACCAGCAATGCGAAGGCATCGTCGAAAGGCTGCAATTCGGTGATCTGGCTGCCGATATGGGTGTCGATGCCGGTTACCCTGATGCCCGGCAGTTCAGCCGCGCGGGCATAGACCTGCCGCGCGCGCTGCCAGGGAATGCCGAACTTGTTCTCGGCCTTGCCGGTCGAGATCTTCTTGTGGGTCCTCGCATCGACATCCGGATTGATGCGCAGCGAGACGGGCGCCACCTTGCCGAGCGCCACGGCGCGCGCCGACAAAAGCTCCAGCTCAGGCTCGGATTCGACGTTGAAGCAGAGAATGCCGGCCGAAAGCGCAAAGTCCATCTCGCGCGCCGTCTTGCCGACGCCGGAAAACAGGATCTTGTCGGCCGGGATGCCGGCGGCCAAAGCGCGGCGCAATTCGCCTTCGGAGACCACGTCGGCGCCTGCGCCCTGCCTAGCCAGCGTCCTCAGCACGGCCTGGTTGGAATTCGCCTTCATGGCGTAGCAGACCAGCGCGTCAAGGCCGGAAAAAGCCTCCTTGAAGACGCGCAAATGCCGGGTCAGCGTCGCGGTCGAATAGCAATAGAAGGGCGTGCCGACCTCGGCTGCGATGTCGGGAATGGCGACGTCCTCGGCATGAAGCACGCCGTCGCGGTAATCGAAATGGTTCACGGGTGTTGGTTCCGGAAAGTTGAAGCTCGATGAGACCGGGTCGATCTCACCGGCTCTAGAGCAGGGGATCGAGGATGAATTTCCTGTCCTTGACCGGTTTTTCCGGCTCGGGCGGCACCGGCTGCTTGGCGCGTTCGGCATCCTTGCGCGCCTGCTCCGCCGCCTCATAGGGCGTGTCGAGGCCAGTCTTCCTGCCGCAGGCGGTGACGGTGACAACCGCCGCCAGCAGCGCCAGCGTCACCAAAATCCTGCTACGGGTCATCGATCCATCCGTTCGAAACTGTTTCTTGTGCCGCCGCTTTTAGCCGAGTTTCCGGCGCTTTGCATCCCGGCATTTGTTTTGGTGCATGTCGTTGTCCCAGAACCGCTGCACACTTCTGGGCGACATGCATTAAGCCTTGGCGAGCCGCTTTTTCCAGTAGCGGATCTGCTTTCGCACTTCCGACGGCGCGGTGCCGCCGAAGCTCGTGCGGCTCTTCACCGAATTCTGCACGGCAAGCACCGAGAAGATGTCGTCGGTGATGCCCGAATGGATCGAGCGCAGGTCGTCCAGCGAGAGCTTTTCCAGCCCGAGCTTCTTCTCCTCGGCCAGCGCCACGGCGCGGCCGGTGACATGATGGGCTTCGCGGAAGGGGAGGCCCAGATTGCGCACCAGCCAGTCGGCCAGGTCGGTCGCGGTGGCGTGGCCGGCGCCTGCGGCCTTCTTCATGGCGGCGGCGTTGACGGTCATGTCGCGCACCATGCCGGCGGTCGCCGCCAGCATCAGGTCGAGCGTCTCGGCGGCGTCGAAGACCGCTTCCTTGTCTTCCTGCATGTCCTTGCCATAGGTCAGCGGCATGCCCTTCATCACGGTCAGCAGGCCGACCAGATGGCCGTTGACGCGGCCGGTCTTGCCGCGCACCAGCTCGGCAGCGTCCGGGTTCTTCTTCTGCGGCATGATCGAGGAGCCGGTGGAGAAGGAATCCGACAGGCGGATGAAGCCGAATTGCGGCGTCGACCAGATAATGATCTCCTCGGCGAGCCTGGAGAGATGCGTCGCGCAGATCGCGGCGAGGCTCAGGAACTCGAGCGCGAAATCGCGGTCCGAAACGCTGTCGAGGGAATTGCGCGTCGGCTCGCGGAAACCCAGCGCCTTCGCCGTCATGTGGCGGTCGATGCCGAAGCTCGTGCCGGCAAGGGCCGCGGCGCCCAGCGGGCTTTCATCCATGCGCTCGATGGCGTCGCGGACGCGCGAGAGGTCGCGGCCGAACATCTCGACATAGGCCATCAAGTGGTGGCCGAAGGTCACCGGCTGCGCCGCCTGCATATGGGTGAAGCCGGGCATGACGGTTGCCGCATGTTCCTCGGCGCGTTCCAGGAACGCGGCGATCAGGTCCTTCAGCGCCAGGGCGACGCGCTGGCATTCCTGCTTGACCCAAAGCCGGAGATCGACCGCCACCTGGTCGTTGCGCGAGCGGGCGGTGTGCAGGCGTCCCGCCGCCGCGCCGATCAGGTCGGCAAGGCGGGCCTCGACATTCATGTGGATGTCTTCCAGCTTGGTCGAGAATTCGAACGTGCCGGCCTCGATCTCTTTCAAGATCGTGTTCAGCCCGTGAGCGATTTTTTCTTGATCGGCGGCCGAAATAATGCCCGTTTGAGCCAACATCTCGCTATGGGCGATCGATCCGCTTATGTCCTGCGCATAGAGCTTGCGGTCGAAGCCGATCGACGCATTGATCGCTTCCATGATTGCGGCCGGACCCGAGGCAAAACGTCCGCCCCACATCTGGTTGCTGGCCTTCTTGTCGCTCATCGCTATAACCCGTGCTCCGGAGCAGTTTTGAAAATGGCAGACGGCAATAGGTTCTTTTTTCCGGCCACGCGCCTCATCCTCGCCGCTTTGGTGGCGGGCGTGCTGGCCGGCGCGGTCGCGGTATATGTCAGCGAGAGCGGTTCTGGCAACAACGCTCCCGAGAAGGCCGTCGCGGTCGCCGGCAAGGACGATGCCGCCTGCGCGGCCAAGGCCGACCGCGCCAAGCAGGTTGCCGCCAAGGCCGTCGGCCAGGTCGCGGCCCTGCAGCCGGCCGATCCGCCGCAATCGCTGAAGAGCTTGGCCTTCAACGGCCCCGACGGCAAGCCAATGACAATTGCCGACTATGCCAGCAAGACCGTGCTGCTCAATCTGTGGGCGACATGGTGCGCGCCGTGCCGCGCCGAGATGCCGGCGCTCGACGCGCTGCAGAAGGAGAAGGGCGGCAAGGACTTCGAGGTGATCGCGGTCAATGTCGACACCGGCGACGATACGAAGCCGAAGAAGTTCCTCAAGGAAATCGGCGTCGAGACGCTCGGCTTCTACCGGGACCCGACGATCGCCCTGTTCAATGAGGCGAAGACGCGCGGGCTGGCGCTCGGGCTTCCCGTGACCATGCTGATCGATGGCGAAGGCTGCCTGATCGCGCATATGAACGGCCCGGCCGAATGGTCGAGCCCCGACGCCAAGCGGCTGGTGGAAGCGGCGCTCGAGCCCTGATCGTGGCCGCTATCTTACCCGCACCGTAACCACCAGCGCCTCGTGGTCGGCGCTCGGGCTGCCGTCCTGCAACACCGCCGGCAGTGTCGCCGGCGCGCGTGCCGCGAGGCCGCGGGTGAAGAACCAGTCGATATGGCCGGTGGGCGTGGCGTCGCCCGCCGGGCGTCGCTGCGTCGGCTTGTCAAACGCGTTGGCGTCGCGCCAATCGTAGCCACGCCCGGCCATGACGGCGAAGAGGGGCTCGTGGCGGTCGGGGCACATCAGCCGGTCCGGTTCGGCATCGATGCGCGCCTGCCATGCGGCCGGATCGGCGTGACGCTCTTCATAGGTGGCGGTCAGCGTGTTGAAGTCGCCGCCGATCAGGACCGGCGCTTCGGCGTCATACCTGTCGATGGCGTCGAGGAGGTGGCGCGTCTGGTCGGCACGGCCGGCAGGCGTCGTACGGTTCTCGAGATGCACCGAGACGACGGTGACTCGGCGCTCGCCCACCATCACCTGGCCGCCAAGCGCCATGCGGCCGCCGATGCGCGGCTGGCCGTGCTCCGGCAAGAACCAGGCGCCGGCCGCATCCAGCCGAACGAGGAAAGGCCGCAGCAGCGGGACGGCGCTGGTTATGGCGTTGCCATGGAAGCCCTCAACGTTCTCGGCGCCGCCATTTGCCGCTTGCTCCGCCTCATTGCCGGTGCCGAGTTCGAGGAACTCGACGCCATAGGCATAGGAATGGCCTAGACGATCGGCAAGCCGGCTCAGAAGATGGCCGTTGCCGGAGCGCGCCATGCCCTTGTCGACTTCGGACAGCAGCACGACGTGCGGCGCCCGGCCGGCGATCGTAGTAGCGATGGCATCGACATGACGCAGCCGCTCGACGTTCCAGGCCATGACGGTCAGGCTTTCGCCGGCGCTCTCGCGCGACGCCTTGCCGCCGATCTCGATCTCGCCGAGGGCGGGAACGGCGGCGGCGTGGCGCAGATGGGCGGCGCTGTCGCGCGGTCCGTCCCGCATGGCGTTGCGGGCGGCGACGGGCACGTGCGTGAGCTGCGGGACCAGCATGTCTCTTCTCATCCAGTTAGCCGGTTAATCACGGAGGCCTTTTCGCCGCCTGGCGGCGCCCTAGCTCTCTAAAGCGCCGATGTGACGTTTTCATGCCGGCGCGACCGCTGCCAGGGGAGGAGAGACTGGCTGTCCACGAGGGCTTCGAGCCCACAACAGAACTGTCACATACCTTCTCTATGAGAGCGGGCAAGGACTTGCGCAAAACCTTGTCACACTGCCACTCAAGAGGGAAAAACCATGACGATCTTCAAGCGGGGCTTTGCCGCCCTTGCCGCCGGCGCGCTCAGCACCGCGCTTGCGGTTCCTGCATTTGCGGAGCCGGTCAAATTCGATTTCTGGTTCGGTCTTTCGGGCGATCTCGCCCGCGTCGTCGACACGCTGTGCAAGAACTTCAACGATTCCCAGAAGGACTACCAGGTCGTCTGCACCAGCCAGGGCAATTACGACGCCACGCTGCAGAACACGATCGCCGCCTTCCGCGCCGGCAAGCAGCCGACCGTCGTCCAGGTCTATGACGTCGGCACTGCCACCATGATGCTGTCGGGCGCCTACAAGCCCGCCGACAAGCTGATGGAGGAGAACGGCTACAAGATCGACTATAGCGACTATTTCCCAGGCATCGCCCGCTACTACGCGACGTCGAAGGGCGAGATGCTGTCCTTCCCGTTCAACTCGTCGACGGCGCTGATGTACTGGAACAAGGACGCCTTCGCCAAGATCGGCAAGACCGAGGCGCCGAAGACATGGGAAGACGTCGCCGCCGACCTCAAGGCGCTGAAGGACGCCGGCTATGATTGCCCGATGGCGATTAACATCTCGGCCAATGAAAGCTGGCAACTGATGGAGCAGTTCTCGGCGCTGCACAACCAGCCGATCGCCACCAAGAACAATGGCTATGACGGTCTCGACGCGCGTCTGGAAGTCAACAAGACCAAGTTCGTCCAGTACGTCACCGATCTCAAGAAGTGGTATGATTCCGGTCTGGTCAAGATCAAGTCCAAGGACCTCGGCCAAGACATGGTTCAGGCCTTCGCCACCGGCACCTGCCAGCTCATCCTGACCTCGGTCGGCGATCATGGCACGGTCGGCCGCACCCAGAAGGAAGGCATGAAATGGGACGTGGCCGAGCTGCCGGTCTATGCCGGCACCGAGCGCAAGAACTCGCTCGTCGGCGGCGCTTCGCTATGGGTGCTGTCGGGCAAGTCGGACGCGGAATACAAGGGCGCGGCAGCGTTCCTCAACTTCATCCACGACCCCAAGACCGCTTTGTTCTGGTCGACCAACACCGGCTATATCCCGGTGACGAAGTCGGGCTTCGATTTCATGAAGTCCAACGGCTTCTACGACAAGGCGCCCTATAAGGGACGCGAAGTGGCGATCGCCAGCCTGACCGCGTCGGAGCCGACCGAGATCACCCGCGGCATCCGCCTCGGCAACTTCACCCAGATCCGCGCCGAGTTCGGCACGCAGATGCAGGCGATCTTCGCCAACAAGGTCAGCGTGCAGGAAGGTCTCGACGCGCTGGTCAAGAATGGCGACGCGATCCTCGAGCGCTTCCAGCAGACCTATCCGGGTAAGACCCTGCCCTGATCCCGGATACTGGAACGGCCGCCCGCCGAGCATCGACGGGCGGCCATTTCATATGGATTTTTGATTTGGGCATGTCTTTGTCTCCCGAAACCGGTTCCCACTTTCGGGAGACATGCCTTAGTCTTGTGCCGCGCGAGCGGGTTGGCGGTTCAACGACATCGGCGGATCGATGGAAAAACGCGTCACTTTCAGCAAATGGACGATCGGCATCCTGTTCGCGGTGCCGCAGCTAATTCTGATCTTCACCTTCTTCTACTGGCCGGCCGGGCAGGCGGTTTACTGGTCGCTGACGCTGCAGCAGCCCTGGGGCGGCGGCAATATCTGGGTCGGGCTCGACAATTTCCGCTCGATCCTGTCCAACGCCAGCTACTGGGACTCGATCACCGCCAGCATGATCTTCGCAGGGATCAGCACGGGACTTGCGATGACAATCGCGCTGGTGCTCGCCGCCTTGACCGACCGCCAGCTTGCCGGCTCATGGCTTTACCGCGTGGTGCTGATCTGGCCTTACGGCATCGCCGCACCGGCGCTGGCGCTGGCGTTTCGCTTCATCCTGGCACCGGAAGCCGGCTTCATGGCCGTGGTCAACCAAGTCTGGCCCGGCTCCTGGGACCCTGGACTTGACGGCGCCGACGCCATGGCCTCGATCATCATCGCCTTCTCGTGGAAATATGTCGGCTATAATTTCATTTTCTTCCTCGCCGCCCTCCAGGCGATTCCGCGCTCGCTGATCGAGGCGGCGGCGATGGACGGCTCCGGCGTCATCAGGCGCTTCTGGGATATCCAGTTTCCGCTGGTCACGCCGACCATTTTCTTCCTGCTGGTCATCAACATCACCGAGAGCTTCCAGGATTCCTTCGGCATCGTCGACATCATGACCGCAGGCGGACCGGCCAACGCCACCAATCTGATGGTCTACAAGATCTATTCCGACGGCTTCAAAGGCCTCGATTATTCGGGCGCCGCCGCGCAGAGCATCATCCTGATGCTGCTCATCATCGCGCTCACCATCGTCCAGTTCCGCTTCATCGAGCGGCGCGTGCATTATCGTTGAGGCGGGCCATGGTCGAGCGCACCCCGATCCTGAATTTCTTCACGCATCTGATCCTGTTCGTCGGCTTCGTATTCTGCGTGGCGCCGTTCGTCATCGTAGCGATCGCCGCCTCGCATAATCTGAAGGACGTCAACGACGTGCCGATGTCGCTGCTGCCGGGTAGCGATTTCTGGGTCAACATCAGGACGGCCTGGACGACCGCCGATCTCGGCCCGAAGCTGTTCAATTCCTTCATCATGGCGTTCGGCGTCGCCGCCGGCAAAGTCATCATCTCGGCGCTGACCGCCTTCTCGATCGTCTATTTCCGTTATCCCGGCCGCATGCTGATGTTCTGGCTGATCTTCATCACGCTGATGCTGCCGCTCGAGGTGCGCATCGTGCCGACCTACGCGGTGGTCGCCAACGTGCTCGAGCCCTATCAGGCGATCATGAACCTGACCGGCCTCTCCTGGCTGATCGAAAAGGTCTCGGGCGTGCAGGTTTCGCTCAGCCTGGGACTGCTCAATTCCTATAGCGGCCTGATCCTGCCGCTGGTCGCGACCGCCACCGGCACCTTTCTCTACCGCCAGTTCTTCCTGACCGTGCCGGACGAGTTGACCGAAGCGGCGCGCATGGACGGCGCCGGCGCGCTGCGCTTCTTCGTCGATATCCTACTGCCGCTGTCGCGCAACAACATGGCGGCGCTCGGCACCATCATGTTCCTGTGGGCCTGGAACCAGTATCTGTGGCCGTTGCTTATCACCACCGACCAGTCGCATGCGATGGCGGTGACAGAGCTGAAGCAGCTCATCCCCAATGTCGGCGGCGCGCCGGAATGGCATATCGCCATGGCCGGCACGCTGATCGTCATGCTGCCGCCGCTGATCGTCGTGGTGCTGATGCAGCGCTGGTTCGTGCGCGGCCTGATCGCCACCGAAAAATAGGGAGACGGAAAATGGCCTCCATCACCATTCGCGGCGTCAAGAAGAACTACGCCAAGACGCAGGTCGTGCATGGCGTCGACCTCGACTTCGCTTCGGGCGAATTCGTCGTCATCCTCGGGCCGTCCGGTTGCGGCAAGTCCACGCTGCTTAGAATGATTGCCGGGCTGGAAGAGATTTCCGACGGCACGATCGCGATCGACGGCACGGTGGTCAACAAGCTCGAGCCGCGCGAGCGCGGCTGCGCCATGGTGTTCCAGAACTACGCGCTCTACCCGCATATGAGCGTGGCCCAGAACATCGGCTATTCGCTGAAGGTGGCCGGCGTTCCGTCGGCCGAACGCGCCCAGCGCGTCCAGGCGGTGGCGCGCGTCCTGGAACTGGAGCAGCTGCTCGACCGCAAGCCGATGGCGCTCTCCGGCGGCCAACGCCAGCGCGTCGCCATGGGCCGCGCCATGATCCGCGAGCCGAAGGTGTTCCTCTTCGACGAACCGCTCTCAAACCTCGACGCCAAGCTGCGGGTGCAGATGCGCTCCGAGATCCGCAAGCTGCACCGGCGCCTCAGCGCCACTTCCGTCTTCGTCACTCACGACCAGGTCGAGGCGATGACGTTGGCCGACCGGCTGGTGGTGATGAATGGCGGCCGTGTCGAGCAGGTCGGCACACCGGCGGAAGTCTATAGCCGGCCGGCCAGCCGCTTCGTCGCCACCTTTGTCGGCGCGCCGGCGATGAACATGCTCGAAGGCACCGTCACGCTCGACGGGCTGTCATTGCTCGGAGGCAGCCGCAAGCTCAACGTGTCGCGCACGGGCGTTCCTGTGGGCGCGAAAGTCGCGGTCGGTATCCGGCCGGAGGCGGTGCGCATGGTGGCGCCGGGCACGCCGGGAGCGCTTGCGGCGACCGTCGACCTCATCGAGGAATTGGGCGCCGGCCGCGTCGTCTATGTCGATCTCGACGGCGCGCCGTTCTCTGTCGTGACGTCGGAGATCGTCCACTCCGAACCGGGCAGCACGATCGGCCTGCAGTTCGCCGAAGCGGACCTGCACTTTTTCTCCTCGGAGACGGGCGGCAGGCTCGACGTGTTCAAGGCCTCGGTGCCGGAACCGGTGCTGTAAGGCGGGCCTTGCAAGGCTGACTTTGCAAATTATCTGAGGGTTCACGGAATGAAGATCATCCAGGTCACCGACGTCCATCTCGATCGTCGGCGCCAGATACGCTATGGCGCGGATCTGAACGAGCGGCTCGATCGCTGCATAGACCATATCAATGCTCGGCATGGAGATGCGGCGCTCTGCATCTTCACCGGCGATCTGGCCGACGACGGCGAAGCCGAGAGCTATGCCGATTTGAAATCGGCGCTGAGCCGGCTCACTGTGCCTTACCAGCTGCTGCCTGGAAACCATGACCGGCGCGCCAATCTGATCGCCGCCTTTCCGGATAACGGGACGGACGGCAACGGCTTCGTGCAGTCGGTGCTCGACACGCCGGAAGGGCGACTCGTTTTTCTCGACAGCATGGCGGAGGGCCGCGTCACCGGCGAGTTGTGCGACAACCGGCTTGCATGGCTCGACGCACGACTTGGCGAGGCGGCAGGCAAGGCGGCTTATATCTTCCTGCATCATCCACCCGTCGAGCTTGGCCTCACTCTGCTCGACCCGCTCGGCCTCGAACAGCCGCAGCGGCTCATCGACGTGCTGACCCGCCACGGCAATGTCCGCTACATCTTCTTCGGCCATGTCCATCGCGACATCGCCGGCACCGTCGCCGGCATTCCGTTCTCGGTGCAGCGCGGCCTGCATGCCCGCTTCATGCTCGACCTAGTCGGCGACGAAGTGGTCGAGCAGGCGCCGCCCGCCTATTCGATTATCCTGATCGATGGGCAGCGCGTGGTCATCCACAGCGTTGATTTCCTGGAGCAATGGCCGCTTTGGTCGCCTGCAACTGGGCAGCGCGTGCGCCGAGGCATGCCGATATTCAGGTGAAGCCGGCCTGCAAACGGCGGTTTCCTGCGCTTCCGGTGCTCACGTACTTCAAGTACGCTCCACTCCGGTTCTCGAAACCCGCCGTTTGCAGGCCGGCCTGACCTGAATATCGACACGCCTCAACCCCGACCTAAGCAAAGACATGCGCCTTGCCGGTGACGGTCAAGCGCACGATCTCGCCGATCTCCGGCGCGTCCATGCCTGTCCTGCGCAGGATCAGCGGCGTGTTGCCGATGGCGGCCGCATCGGGCGGGTCCGGGCTGTTGAGCAGCCGCACCGCGACGGTGCAGACCGAACCAGCGAACTCGCAGTCCGTCACTTCGCCGAACAGCATGTCGGGTGTGCCCGACATGCCTTCGCGCGAGGTCCGTTTGAGCAGGATCTGCTCGGGCCGCAGCATGATGCGGGCGACATCGCGCCGTCCCTTCGTGTCGACGGCGATGCGGCCGAGCCGCGATACGGCGAAGCCGTCCGCGATCCTGGCCGGCACGATGATGGCGTCGCCGAGGAACTCGGCGACCATCCTGTCCCTGGGTTGGAAATAGAGCTCTCGCGGCGTGCCGACCTGCGAGAACAGCCCTTCGCGCATCACCGCCACCTGGCTGGCGAAGGACAGCGCCTCGGCCTGATCGTGCGTGACCAGGATGGTGGTGATGCCCGCCTCTTCCAGAAGCTCGGCCACCGCCTTGCGCATCGAAGCGCGAAGCCCGGTATCGAGCGCCGAGAACGGCTCGTCAAGCAGCATCAGCCGGGGCTTCATCGCCATGGCGCGGGCAAGCGCCACGCGCTGCTGCTGGCCGCCGGAAAGCTCGTGCGGCCGGCGCTTCAGGATCGCCTTGTCCAGCCCCACGATGTAGGCGAGCTCGACGATATGCTCGGCTCGCTTGTCGGCATTCCGCGGGATGCCGAAGCCGATATTGTCGGCGATGGTGAGATGCGGGAACAGGGCACCGTCCTGGGCCACCACGCCGATGCCGCGGCGATGCGCGGGCACGGCCGCGCCGCCGTTGGCGAGCACCTTGCCGTCGAGTGCGATGCGGCCGCGGTCCGGCGCCTCGAAACCGGCGATCAGCCTGAGCAAGGTGGTCTTGCCGCAGCCGGAAGGTCCGACGATCGCGGTGCGGCTGCCGCTTTCCACCGCAAGGTCGACGCCGGCGAGCGCCGTCACCGGGCCGTAGCTTTTCGCGACGCCGCTGAGTTCGAGAAAGCTCATCGTCCGGCCATCCGCTTCGACTGGATGTAGAGCCACCAGGTCATCGGCAATGACATCGCCACCATGATCAGCGCGTAAGGGGCGGCGGAGACGTAGTCGATCTCGCCGCTATAGGACCAGAATGCCATCGCCAGCGTGCGGGTGCCGTTGGGCGCCAGCATCTGGGTGGCGGTGAGCTCGTTGGTGATGCCGAGCGCCACCATCGCCATGCCGGCCGCGGCGCCCGGCGCCGAAAGGCGGATGGTCGTCGACCACAGCGCCTTGACCGGGGGACGGCCGAGGCTGGAGGCGGCGCGCTCCAGCTCCACCGGCGCCTGCGCGATCGAGGCACGCAGGCTTATCAGCGCGCGCGGCAGGAACATCAGCGCGTAACCGAACAGGATGGTGAACAGCGTCTGGTAGAGCGGCAGCGCGACGCGCACGGTGATGGTCACCAGCGCCAGCGCGATGACCACGCCCGGCAACGCGCCGACGATATAGTTGCAGCTCTCGAGCAAACGCTGCAGCGGCCCCGGGGCGCGGATCGAAATCCAGGCCATCGGCATGGCGGCAATTGTCGCGAGCACCGCGCCGGCAATGGCGAGGAACAGCGTCTGGCCGAGTGCCAGGCCGATCTCGTCCCACCGCCAGACTTCGGTGCCCCCGGCAAGCAGCCAGCGGCCGACCGTGACGAAGGGCACGCCGAGCGACAGCAGCGCGACGCCGGCCGGCAAAAGCAGGCAGGGCAAGGTGGCGCGGCCGAGGCGAGCACGCTGCTGCTTGCGCGCGGCTCCGGAACCGACGCGGGCATAGCGCTCCTCGCCGCGTATCATCACCTCGAGGGCGAGCAGGAAGAGGCAGCAGACCACCAGCACGGCGGCCAGCATGTTGGCCGCCGGACCGTTGAAGGTCGACTGGAACTGGTCGACGATCGCGGTGGTGAAGGTGTCGAAACGGATGAAGACATAGAGGCCGTATTCGGCCAAGAGATGCAGGCCGACCAGCAGCGAGCCGCCGCAGATGGCGAGCCTCAGCTGCGGCAGAACGACGCGCGCGAAGACCCGCCACGGGCCAAGACCGAGCGCCGCGGCCGCATCTTCCAGCGCCGGATCGAGCCGGCGCAGCGCGGCGGCGATCGGCAGGTAAAGGAATGGGAAATAAGCGATTACGGAGACCAGCACGCCGGCCCACAGCCCGTGCAGGCCCGGAACGAAGCTGATCCAGGCATAGGAGTGCACGAAAGCGGGGATGGCGAGCGGTGCGACCGACAGCCAGGACCACCAGCGGTTGCCCGGCAGGTCGCTGCGCTCTGTCAGCCAGGCCAGCGCCACCGACAGCACGATGGCGATCGGCACCGTGACGACCACGAGGAGCACGGTGTTGACCAGCAATTCGCCGACGCGCGGGCGAAAGATCAGCGCCACCGCGGTGTCCCAGCCGGTCTGGATCGCGACCCAGACGATGAAGGCGAGCGGCAGCAGCGCAACGAGCGAGATGAGAGCCGCTGCGAGCGTGATCCATGACGTGGGCCGGCGCTCCTTCATCCGGACCGCAGGCAGTCTTGCCGGCGTCATGTCGATCGCCGATTGCATCAGGCAGGCCGCTGGGTCGCCTCCGCCTGCCGGCGGAAGCGGTCCGATGTGCCACTCAGGCGGGTCGAAGCGCGGTCGACTGTCATCGACGGGGCGATCTCCAAACAAAAACGCTCCCGCGGAAGGCGAATTGCCGCGGGAGCACGGTCGTTCGCCCTTTTAGGACGAACGCGAACTAAAGCAAGCCGGCTTGCGTCATCAACTCGATGACCTTCTTGGAATTCAATCTGGCCGGATCCACTTTCGGCGCCTGCAGATCGGCCAGCGGCACCAGCTTCGGGTTGGACTGGGCATCCTTGCCGACCGCATATTCATAGGACGTTCCGGTCTTCAGCACGTCCTGG
Source organism: Mesorhizobium sp. CA6 (assembly GCF_020165035.1). Classification (NCBI taxonomy): domain Bacteria; kingdom Pseudomonadati; phylum Pseudomonadota; class Alphaproteobacteria; order Hyphomicrobiales; family Phyllobacteriaceae; genus Mesorhizobium; species Mesorhizobium sp. CA6. The sequence goes on from NZ_JAIUHI010000017.1 coordinate 117,181, forward strand.
CCGCCCTTGCCGGTCACCCACTTCAGGAACGCCTGGGCTTCCTTCGGGTGCTTGCTCGACGCCAGCACGCCGCCGCCGGAGATCGACACGAAGGCGCCCGGATCCTGGTTCTTGAAATAATGCAGGGCGACATTCCGGCTGTTTTCGCCGGTCTTGGCCTGATCGCCGAAATAGTAATAGTGATAGATCACGCCGCCATCGATCTCGCCGGCATTGACCGCCTTCATCACCGTTGAGTTGCCCTTGTAGGCGGTGAAATTCTCCTTCATCGCCTTCAGCCAGTCGGCGGTAGCGGCCTCGCCCTTGAGTTCAAGCAGGGCGCTGACGATGGCCTGGAAGTCGGGGCCGGACGGCGAGGCGGCCCAGCGGCCCTTCCAGCTCGGATCGGCAAGATCGAGCAGCGACTTCGGCAACTGGTCTTCCTTCAGCTTGGCCTTGTTATAGGCAAAGACGGTGCTGCGGGCGGCAACGCCGACCCATTTGCCAGTCGACGGCTGGTATTCCTGCGGAACCTGCGCCAGCGTATCGGCGTCGACCGGCGCGAACAGTCCGGCGGCCTCGACCAGCGCCATTGCCGGCGAATTCTCGGTCAGGAACACGTCGGCCGGCGAGGCCGCTCCCTCGGCGACGATCTGGTTGGAGAAGTCGCTGTCGCCGCCATTGCGCAGCGTGACCTTGATGCCGGTTTCCTTGGTGAATCCCTTCGCCCATTCCTTGGCCAGGCTCTCATGCTGGGCATTGTAGACGATGATGCCTTGATCCTCGGCCATGGCCGGGCCGGCGATCAGGCCGAGCGCCAGCACGGCGCCGGCAAGCGTGGAAAGGGCAATTTTCATGGGCATCGTCCTCACTTCGAGACAGGGGTTTTGGGCACGGCTGCACCTATCAATACATGATTGTTATAGTCAACATTGCGACCCTGCTTCAATCGGTCGCCATTCCGCAAACTTTCGTGATTTTGCGGCAGTTTGGCTTGGACATTATTTCGCCGGCCACGTAACAAACCAGGGCCGAGACGCGAACATTGGGGGTAAACTCTTGTGACCGGCAAGGACGAGGCCGAGCTTTCCCGGCTGCTCAGGGCCGCGATCGCGGGAGACGAAAGGGCGTATGCCGACTTTCTGCACGGGATCGCCGCCCTCGTTCGCGGCTTTGTCCGGCGCAAGATCGTTCAAGGCGGGGTCGATCCCGAGGATGTCGTGCAGGAAACCTTGCTGGCCATTCATGTCAAACGCCACACCTGGCGGCCTGATGCGCCGGTGCTGCCCTGGGTCTATGCGATCGCCCGGTTCAAGCTGATCGATGCGTTCCGCCGGCGCGGGCGGCGCATCGAGGTCGAGATCGACGAGATCGCGGAAACCTTCGCCGAGCCGGAGGCGGAAACAGTGAGCGAGCGCGACATCAACCGGGCGCTAGACGGCCTGCCGCCGGCGCAACGCTCGGTGGTGGCATCGATCTCGGTCGATGGCCATTCGATCGGCGAGACGGCGAGCAAGCTCGGCATCAGCGAGACGGCGGTGCGCGTGTCGCTGCATCGCGGCCTGGCCGCGATCGCCAAACGGTTTGGACGAACAGCGACATGAGGACAGAGGATCTCATCAAGGCGCTCGACGCCGATGCCCGCGACGAGGCGATGCCGATGGGCAGGGCCTGGTGGCTGGCGGTCGGCGTGGCCATGGCGATCGCGGCGATGGTCTTCTTTGCGACCATCGGGCCGCGTCCCGACATCATGCCGGCCATGCACACGATGCGCTTCATGTCCAAATTCGTGTTCACGCTGACGCTCGCCGCCAGTGCCTTCGCGTTGATTCGCGCGCTGTCGATGCCGGGTGCTTCGACCAGGCGGGCGACGGCCTCGATGATTGCCGCACCGCTTCTGGTGGTGCTCGCGGTAGTTCTCGAGCTTTTCGTCGTGCCCGAGGCCGATTGGGGCAAGCGGCTCATCGGCTCGAACATGATGATCTGCATGAGCTTCATCCCGCTGATCGGCATCGGCCCGCTGGCTATCTTCCTCGGCATGCTGCGCTATGGCGCGCCGACGCGGCCGGTGTTGGCGGGCGCGGTGGCCGGCCTGCTCGCCGGCGGGCTCGCGGCGACCTTCTACGCCGCGCATTGCTTCGATGATTCGCCCCTCTTCGTCGCCACCTGGTATACGGTCGCGATCGCCTTCCTGACCGCGCTCGGCGCGCTAGGCGGACGGTTTTTCGTCCGCTGGTAGGATTAGACACCGATCCTTCGGTACAGTTTTGAAACAGTACCTTAATCATACCGGCAATTGTTTGCCGGTTATCGGAGCGGCCGCTGCCGCTCATGCAACCATTCCTTAAAATCGATCCGCCAGAGTTGTGGCAACGCGCAGTCGCGCATTGGGTGGGATCGCATTGTGGCGTGGTTGAGTTGGAAAGGTCCGCGGGCCGGCAAGCGCGCCGTGCCCGTCTTGATGGCAGCCGGGCTCGTTGCCTTGACCGCATCGGTCCTGTTGCCGGCGCTGGAACTCGGCACGGACGCGTTGAAGGTCTGCCTGCAGATATCCGTCGCCGTCACGGCCGTCACGCTGTTTGTCTCCGCGCTGTCCATCCGCAAGATCATCGACGACCGCCGGCAGATTGCCGAGAGCGAGCAACGCTTCCGTCGGGCCATGGAGGATTCGGCGATTGGCGTCGCCATTGTCGGCCTCGATGGCCGCATCCTTCAGGCCAATCCTGCCTTTGCCGACATGCTCGGCTACACACGCTCGGAAATCGAGGCGCTGACCTTCTTCCAGATCACGCATCCCGACGATCTGCAGATCGGCCGCGACACGATGACGAGCCTGAAGGAAGGCAAGATCCACTCCTTCCATTTCGAGAAGCGGTATCTGCGCAAGGACGGCACCCCGGTCTGGGCGCAGCTCGCCGGCTCGGTCATCCGTGAAGAGGAGACAGGTCGTCCGCTCTATCTGGTGTCGCAGATCGAGGACATCGATGCGCGCAAGCAGGCCGAGGCGCGCATCGCCGAGGCAGAAGACCGGTGGAATTTCGCGCTCACCAGTGCCGGACAGGGTATCTGGAGCCTCGATATGCGCAAGGGCGGCACCACCTATTCCGAAACCTGGGTGAAGATGCTGGGCTATGCCGATGGCGAGCTCGACGGCGACCCCGATCGCTGGCTGGCCATGATCCATCCCGACGACCAGGAACGCGTCGCCGAGGCGGATCGCGCGCACCTTGCCGGCGAGACGCCCTTTTTCGAGGCCGAGTTCCGGATGCGGCACAAGGACGGCCGCTGGGTCTGGATTCTCGACCGCGGCAAGGCGATCGAGCGCGATGGCGAGGGCCGGCTGATCCGGGCAATCGGCAGCCTGACCGATATCACGGAACGCAAGGAGGCCGAGGCGCGGCTGATGGTTTCGGCGGCCATGCTGGCCGACGAGAAAGAGCGTCTCAGGGTGACGTTGCAGTCGATCGGCGATGCGGTGATCTGCACCGATGCCGCCAACCGCATCACCTTTATGAACCCGGTCGCGGAAAAACTCACCGGCGTCGTGGTCGGCGAGGCCCTGGGCAAGCTGCTCGGCCATGTCTACTGGGCGGTCGACGAGGAAAGCGGGCAGAAAATCGGGCTCTCGCGCCCTTCCGCGAGCGAGCAGCCGCACTGCGACCAGAACACGCGCGCTGTGCTTGTCCGGCGCGACGACACGCGCTGCAGCATCCGCCAGGTGGTGTCGCCGATCATGAACGACCGCGACGAGTTCTGCGGCCTCGTCATCGTCTTCCAGGATTTCAGCGACGCGCGCGCTCTGCAGCGCCAGCTGGCCTACGCCGCCGCCCACGACGCGCTGACCGGGCTCGCCAATCGCTCGAGCTTCATCCGCATCATGGAGGACCTGGTCGACCAGTGCCGCCTCAATGGCGGCGAGCATCAGTTCATGTTCGTCGATCTCGATCACTTCAAGGCGGTCAACGACACCGGCGGCCATGCCGCGGGCGATGCGCTGCTCAAGCGCGTGGCCGACGCCCTGCGCAATGTGCTTGGCCCGGAAGACATCGTCGCGCGGCTTGGCGGCGACGAGTTCGCCGTCGTCCTCAAATCGGGCGCCGCGGCGTGCGGGCCGATCGCGGCGCGCTCGATCATCGACGCCATCGGCAATCTCGACTTCAGCTGGGACGGGCGCCCGCATTCGATCGGCGCCAGCATCGGGCTTGCGCCGATCCGCGCCGGTTGCGGCGAAGTGGACGAGATCATCGCCCGCGCCGACGCCGCCTGCTATGCCGCCAAGGCGGCCGGGCGCGGCTGCGTTTCCGCCGCGCCCGACGAAGTTTCGACAGGCGAAATCTCGAACGGCGGCGTGCCACTTCCGCCGCTCGCCGCGGCGTCCTGAGCCGTTTCGAAAGGGTTTAGCCGGGGAAGATCAGCGCGTCGGCACCGGATGGTCGCCGCGATAGTCGTAGAAGCCGCGGCCGGTCTTGCGGCCGAGCCAGCCGGCCTCGACATATTTCACCAGCAGCGGGCAGGGGCGGTATTTCGAATCCGACAAACCCTCATGCAGCACCTGCATGATCGACAGGCAGGTGTCGAGACCGATGAAGTCGGCAAGCTGCAGCGGTCCCATCGGGTGATTGGCGCCGAGCCGCATGGCGGTATCGATGGCGTCGACCGTGCCGACGCCCTCATAGAGCGTGTAGATCGCCTCGTTGATCATCGGCAAAAGGATGCGGTTGACGATGAAGGCAGGGAAATCCTCGGAAACGGTGATCGTCTTGTCGAGGTGTTTCACATAGCTCTTGGCCGCCTCGAAGGTCTGGTCCTCGGTGGCGATGCCGCGCACCAGCTCGACCAGCTTCATCACCGGCACCGGGTTCATGAAATGAATGCCGATGAAGCGTTCCGGCCGGTCGGTCTGCGCGGCAAGCCGGGTGATCGAGATGGACGAGGTGTTTGTCGCCAGGATCGCTTCCGGGTTGAGCTGCGGGCAAAGCTGCGCGTAGATCTTACGCTTGACCGTCTCATCCTCGGTCGCCGCTTCGATCACCAGATCGGCGGCCGCGAGATCGGCCATGGTCGGGGCGGCGGAAATACGCGCCATTGCTTCGTTGCGCGCCTTCTCCTCGAGCTTGCCGGAACCGACCTGGCGCGCCATGTTGCCGCTGATGGTGGCGATGCCCTTCTCGATACGGTCGGGCGACACATCGTGGATCAGGACCTTGTAGCCGCCCAGCGCCGAGACATGGGCGATACCGCCACCCATCTGACCCGCGCCGACAATGCCGATCGTCTCGATCTTGCTCATGACCCCGATCCCGTCCGGAGCATCTTCCGCGTCTTGAAGCGCGGAAACGCTCCTGTTGTTCATTTCCTGCAATCCGGACGCAAAACCGCCGGATTGGCTTCAGGCCTTGATGGCCCGCTTTTTGTGCAGTGCAAACTAAAAGGGCGGGGCGACTTCGTCTACCCCACCCTTCCGATTTTAATATGCCAGAACCGGTGGCGTCAAAGCGCCTTTTGCAGCTCCGGCAGGATGACGAAGAGATCGCCGACCAGGCCGTAATCGGCGACCTGGAAGATCGGGGCTTCCTCGTCCTTGTTGATGGCGACGATCACCTTCGAGTCCTTCATGCCGGCCAGGTGCTGAATGGCGCCGGAGATGCCGACGGCGATGTAGAGGTCGGGCGCGACCACCTTGCCGGTCTGGCCGACCTGCCAGTCGTTCGGTGCATAGCCGGCGTCGACTGCGGCGCGCGAGGCGCCGACCGCGGCGCCGAGCTTGTCGGCGACCGGCAGGATGACTTCCTGGAACTTCTCCGAGGAACCAAGCGCGCGGCCGCCCGAGATGATGATCTTGGCCGAGGTCAGCTCCGGACGGTCGTTCTCGGAGAGCTTGTTCTCGATGAAGGAGGAGAGGCCTGGATTGGCGGCGGCGTCGACCGTCTCGACCGCGGCCGAGCCGCCTTCGGGCGCCGCCGCGAAGGACGCGGTGCGCACCGTGATGACCTTCTTGGCGTCGGTGGACTGCACGGTCTGGATGGCGTTGCCGGCATAGATCGGCCGTTTGAAGGTGTCGGGCGAGACCACCTCGATGATCTCGGACACCTGGGCGACGTCGAGGAGTGCCGCCACGCGCGGCGCGACGTTCTTGCCCGACGAGGTCGCGGGTGCGACGATCGCGTCATAGGAGCCGGCGAGCGAGACGACCAGCGCCGCCGTCGGCTCGGCGAGACGCTCGGCAAGCTCGTCGGCCTCGGCCAGCATCACCTTGCGCACACCCTTCAGCTTGGCGGCGGCATCAGCCGCGCCCTTGGCGCCCTTGCCGGCCACCAGCACGTCGACATCGGAGCCGATCTGCAGCGCCGCCGACAGCGCCTTGGCGGTCTGGTCGGAAAGACTTGCATTGTCGTGTTCGGCGATGAGGAGAATTGCCATTTTCTTTGTCCTTTCCCGATCGCTTTAAAGCACGCCGGCTTCGTTCTTGAGCTTTTCGACCAGTTCGGCCACGCTCTTGACCTTGACGCCCGCCTTGCGGCCGCCGGGCTCCTCGGTCTTGATCACCTTGAGGCGCGGCTTGACGTCGGCGCCGTAGTCGGCCGGGCTCTTCTCATCGAGCGGCTTCTTCTTGGCCTTCATGATGTTGGGCAGCGAGGCATAGCGTGGCTGGTTGAGGCGAAGGTCGGCGGTGACGATCGCCGGCATCTTCAGTTCCACCGTCTGCAGCCCGCCGTCGACTTCGCGCGTCACCTTGGCCTGATCGCCTTCGAGTACGATCTTGGACGCGAAGGTCCCTTGCGGCCAACCAAGCAGTGCCGCCAGCATCTGGCCGGTCTGGTTCGAATCATCGTCGATCGCCTGCTTGCCGAGGATGACGAGGCCGGGCGCCTCCGCCTCGACCACGCCCTTCAGCACCTTGGCCACGCCGAGCGGCTCGGTCTGCTCGTCGGTCTTGACCAGGATGGCGCGGTCGGCGCCCATGGCGAGCGCGGTGCGGAGCGTCTCCTGCGCCTGCTGCGGGCCGACCGAGACGACGATGATTTCTTCAGCCTTGCCGGCTTCCTTGATGCGGATCGCTTCCTCGACCGCGATCTCGTCGAACGGGTTCATCGCCATCTTGACGTTGGCAAGCTCGACGCCCAGTCCGTCGGCTTTCACCCGGACCTTGACGTTGGCGTCCACAACCCGCTTCACGGGCACAAGGATCTTCATTTTCCTGTCACCTCTCCTGAGATAGTCGGGGCGCTATAGCAGCGTGCGCCCTGTCAGAGTTGTCGAAAGCCGACATAGCGGACGGAATATCCGCCCAACTGTGCCGTTTCCGTAGTGGCGACAAATCGGCGCGTCAATATCCCACGACGCACCCAAATCGGTTCAGTCCCGGGGCGCCGCTGCTCCACGGCCCCATTGCGCCGCCGGCTGCGCCGGATCGCTCGCGGCCGGCTCAACAGGAACAGGCGGCTGCTGGATGTTGGGCGTCGGGTCCGGCTCGCCGTCGGCGCCGGCCAGCAGCGGCACGCCCCGGCTGCGCAGAACCAGCACCAGGATCGATCCGGCGATGATGCCGCCGATATGGCATGCCCAGGAGATCTGGTCCTCGCCGGCCGCTGCGAACATCACGATCTGGAACAGGATCCATAGGAGCAGCGGAATGAAGGCCGGGATGCGCAGCGGAATGCGGGCAAAGGCCAGCACCCAGACCTTCACCCGGGGGTAGAGGATCAGATAGGCGGCGACGACGCCGGCGATGGCGCCCGAGGCGCCGATCAACGGCACCTGCGAATCCCAGGCCACCAACCCCTGGAAGAAGGCGCCGGCGACGGCGCAGGCGAGGTAAAAGATCAGATAGCGGATATGGCCGAGCGCATCCTCGACATTGTCGCCGAACACCCAGAGGAACAGCATGTTGCCGCCGAGATGGAAGATGTCGGCATGCAGGAAGGAATAGGTGAGGTAGCTGAGACTCTCTGGGATGACGACGAATTCGGGCGAGAGCTCGACCTTGTCGTGAACCACCGACGGGATGAAGCCGAGACCGAGAACCGCGGCATTGGTGAAGTTCTCACCGCCGAGCGTGGTCGCCAGGTAGACCAGCACATTCGCCACGATCAGGCCGATCGTCACATATTGCAGCCGGATATGGCGCAGCCTGTTGGTGTCGTAAAGCGGGATGAACATCGGACCCCTCCCGCCTGCGGATTCAGCGGTTCTTGCCGGGAACCCATAGCACGTCGGCCTTTCCATTGTCATTGACCGCGCGGGCGGCGACGAACAGGAAATCCGAGACACGATTGATGTATTTGAGCGCCTCGCGGTTGACATGCTCGGCTGGATCCTGCGCCAGCGCCACCATCAGGCGCTCGGCGCGGCGCGCCACGGTGCGGGCAAGATGGAGCGCGGCCGCGGCCGGCGTGCCGCCGTTCAGCACGAAGGATTTCAGCGGCTGCAGTTCCTTGTTGAGCGCGTCGATGTCCTGCTCGACGCGGTCGGTCTGGGCGGCGACGATGCGCAACGGCTCGTATTCCAGCGACCTGCCGTCGTCCGGCACGGCGAGGTCGGCGCCCAGATCGAACAGATCGTTCTGGATACGCGACAGCATGGCGTCGATCGCCGGATGCTCGGCGCCGGTGTGGACGCGGGCCATGCCGATGCAGGCATTGGCCTCGTCGACGGTGCCATAGGCGTCGACGCGCAGGTCGGATTTCAGCCGCCGCTCGCCGGTGCCGAGCCCGGTGGTGCCGTCGTCGCCGGTGCGGGTATAGATCTTGTTGAGCTTGACCACGCCGTGCCCTCTGAGATCCTCTATTTGCGCGTGAAATAGACAACCAGCAACAGCAGCGCCAGGGCCACGGCCTGCAACATGATGCGCGCCTGCATCAGCTTGTTCGAGGTGAAGCCGGAGCCGCCGCGCATCATGTTGATCAGGCCGCGAACCAGCACGATCACCACGGCGGCCATCGCGACGATGGCGAGAATCTTGAAGATGATGAGCATCTGGCTGGCTCCGGTTCAGGTTCGGTCAGGCGCGCCTGGCGAGCACGCGGTAGAGCAGGGAGGCCGGCAGGATGCGTTTCAGCGCCGCGCCGATCCTGGCCGGCAGCGTTACCACATAATGCGGGCGCGGGCGCTGTGACAGAAGCGCGTGGCGCAACGCCCTGTGCACGATCTCCGGCCCGGGCTTCAGCTTCGACACGCTGCCGCCCGCCTGAAGCCTTGCGAGCTGCGTCTGATAATCGGCGCGGTGGACGGAATTCTCGACGTCGATATTCTTCACGAACCAGGGCAGCCCATTGCTGGCGATCTTCGACCTCACCGGTCCCGGTTCGATGAGGGAAAGGTGAATGCCGCTGCCTTCGAGCTCCTGGCGCATGCACAGCATCAGGCCTTCGATGGCGTGCTTGGAGGCCGAATAGGCGCCGCGGAAGCGGACCGGCGCCAGCCCGAGAATCGAGGAGCAGTGGACGAGCCGGCCATGCCCCTGGCGGCGCATGACCGGAACGATGCGCCGGGTGAGGTCGTGCCAGCCGAAGAAATTGGCCTCGAACTGCTCGCGAAGTGCTGCGACCGACAGGTCCTCGACGGCGCCGGGCTGGGCATACGCGCCATTGTTGAAGAGCGCGTCAAGAGTGCCGCCGGTCCGCTCCAGAACCGCATCGACCAAGGCGGCGATGGATTCGGGCTCGCGATAGTCGAGATAGAAGGCCTCCAGGCCGTCGGCCTCGAGGGCTGCGATGTCGGCCGGCTTGCGCGCCGTGGCGAAGACCCGCCAGCCTTCCGCCTTCAACGCCCGCGCGCAATAGGCGCCGATGCCGGAAGAGGCGCCGGTGACGATGACGGTGCGCAACTCTTCGGCGGCGGGGCGCATTATGGGACCTGGGGTTGCCATTTACCGCAATCACTTCCCATATTCGCGGCGTCGACACAATCGAGCGGAGCGCGGGCCCTTGCTGCGGAATATCGTCGCCCTCAAGCGCGTGCTCTACGATGCGATAGGCCACTTCAATACCGATGACGGCTGGGCGATGGCCAGCCATCTGGCGATCACCTCGCTGATGGCGCTGTTTCCGTTCCTGATCTTCGCCACGACGCTGGCCAGCTTCCTCGGCGCGCGCGCATTCGCCGACACGGCCGTGCATCTGGTCTTCGATACATGGCCGGAGCAGATCGCCAAGCCGATCGCGCATGAGGTGCAGAACGTGCTCACCGTACGGCGCACCGACCTTCTAACCTATGGCGTGCTGCTGGCGGCTTATTTCGCCTCGAACGGCATCGAGGCGCTGCGCACCTCGCTCAACCGTGCCTATCGCGTTACCGAGACGCGCGGCATCGTCCACCGCAGGGTGCAAAGCATCATCTTCGTCCTGATCGCCACCGCCTGCTTCCTCGCCATCAGCGTGCTTCTGGTGTTCGCGCCGCTGCTGGCGCGACTGGCGGAGGCGCATCTGGAGTGGATCAAGCCCTATATGGGCACGATCACCATCTGGCGTTACGTGATCGCCTCGACGGTCATCGTCATCGGGCTGTTCTCCGTGCATATCTGGCTGCCGGCCGGCAAGCGGCGCTTCGTCTCGATCATACCGGGCATCGTCTTCACGCTGGTCGCCTGGCTGGTCGGGTCGACGATCTTTGCCACCTATCTCAACCATTTCTCGTCCTATGTGACGACCTATGCCGGGCTCGCCTCGATCATGATCGCGGTCGTCTTCCTCTACATCATCTCGGCGATCTTCATCCTCGGCGGCGAGCTCAACGCCGCGATCAGCCGTTATCTCGAAGCCCGAGCGCGGGTCGGGTGAGTTGGCGCCGGTCAGAAGAGGAACTGAAGAACTGGAGAATTGAAGAATTGAGGAACTGGAGAAAATGCGCCGACGCTTGGCTCCCCCCTTCTTCTTCAATTCCTCAATTCCTCAATTCCTCAATTCTCCAGTTCCCCAGTTCTTCAATTCCCCAGTTCCCCAGTTCTTCAATTCCCCAGTTCCCCTTTCCTCGCCTGTCGCGCCGTCGCCAGGGCGACGCCGAGCGTGGCGATCGCCATGCCGGCGATCTGCAGCAGATTGAGCTGTTCGTTGAAAAGCGCCCAGGCAATGACCGCGGTTACGGCCGGCACCAGGTAGAACAGCGAGGCGACCTTCGACATCTCACCGTCCCTGATCATCACCATCAGCAGGAATATGGCGCCGACCGACAGCACCAGGACCAGCCAGGCCATGGCGAAGATCAATTCGCCATTGACGGTGACGGCGCGGGTCTCGAAGGCGAGCGAGCCCAGGATCATCACGGCGGAGCCGCCGACATACTGCCACATCGTCGCCGACACGAGATCGCCGCCGGAGGCATAGCGCTTCTGCCAGATGGTGCCGGCGCTCATGCCAAGCACGGAGACGAGCGAAGCCGTCAGCGTCGCCGGCGTGACGCCGCCGCCCAGCGCGCCCAGCTTCGGCCACAGCACGATGACGACGCCGAGAAGGCCGACGGCGAGGCCGGCCCAATGGCGCGGCAGGATCGCTTCGCCGAGGAACTTTCCGGCGAGCACGGCGGTGATCAACGGCTGCAGGCCGACAATCAGCGCCGAAAGGCCGGCCGGCATGCCCCTGTGGATCGCCCAGAAGACGGCGCCGAGATAGACACCATGCATGAGGACGCCGGCCACCGTTGCGTGCAGCGCCTCTTCGCGCGTCGCCTTGCGCGAGCCAAGCAGAACGGTCAGCCCCGCGAACAGGGCCGCCGCGATCACGAAGCGGATGGCAAGGAAGGTGAAGGGTTCCGCCCAGGGCATGGCATAGCGCGCGCCAATGAAGCCGGTCGCCCACAGAACGACGAAGGAGGCGGGAATGAACCGCTTGATGCTCTGCATGGGGGAGGCTGCCGGGGTGAACGGTTGATGACGGCAATTGCTCTAATGCCGTTCAATCCCGCAAGCAAAACGAAACGGTTGATCCATAAGCTAAGTTGAATTCATCAAACCGTGCCAAGAGGGGCATGGCGCATCGCCGCGCCGTGGTGGGGCATGTTTTTGCATCTGGACACGACCTGGCTGTTGTTCGCCTTCGCGATCATCGCCGGCTTCGGCTTCTTCTTCGGCACGGCGCTCGACGCGATCATGGGGGAGAGCGGCTTCGGCCCGACCGGCAACACACTGCTGTTCATCTTCGGCTTTTTCGTCGCGGTGGGGGTCGCAAACAAGCATGGCATCAGCCTGAGTGATCTCAAGCTGGCGGTGGCCTGCGGGCTGGGCGGCGCCTTTGTCTTCATCAGCGTGCTGGCGCTGATCAAGGCCGGGATGGCGCGCCTCTAGCCAGCTAAAAACCGACCAATCGTCTGACGTCCTGCGGCGACATGCCCGCCTCCCGGAGGGAGGCCAGGCCGGTGTCCTTGAAGCTCTTTGACAGTTTCCTGCCGTCCGCACCGAGGATCAGGCGGTGGTGGAAATAACGCGGCTGCGGCAGGCCGAGCAGTTGCTGCAGCAGGCGCTGCACCCCGGTCGCCGAATAGAGGTCCTGGCCGCGCACGACATGGCTGACACCCTGCAGCGCGTCGTCGACGACGACGGCGAGATGGTAGCTGGTCGGGATGTCGCGGCGGGCGACGATGACGTCGCCCCAGGCCCGCGGTTGCGCTTCGATTGCTCGCGTCGCCGACATCGTCTCGTCGGTGAACTCCAGCCATGACAGGCCGGCCGTGACGCGCGCCATCGCCGCCTCGACGTCGAGCCGCCAAGCGAAAGGCATGTTGTCCGCGATCCGCCGCTTGCGTTCCTTCACCGGCAAGTGCTTGTCGAGCGGCGGATAGAGCGGCACGCCGTCCGGATCGCGCGGCCAGTCGCGGCCGCCGGTCTCGGCGATAAAGGCGCGGATCTCGCCGCGACTCATGAAGGCCGGATAGACGAGTTCCTCGGCGATCAACCGATCCAGCACCTCCCGGTATTCGGCGAAATGCTCGGACTGGCGGCGCACCGGTTCTTCCCAGTGCAATCCCAGCCATTCGAGGTCGCGAAAAATGCCGGCTTCGAATTCGGGCGTGCAGCGCAGGACATCGATATCCTCGATGCGCAGCAGCAGGCGCCCGCCGACCTGCGCCGCCATGCGCTGGTTGAGCAGAGCCGAGTAGGCATGGCCGAGATGCAATTGGCCATTGGGGCTCGGCGCGAAGCGGAATGTCAGGAGTGTCATATCTCGGGCGGTATTCGGGTTGAAAGGCGCTTCCGCCGGTTGCTAGTTAGCCATCAATTGCCATTTCGCGAGCGCCCTGGGAACAAGCAACGTGCAACGCATCGCCTCGCTGGACGACATTGCGACAGGGCTCGACGCGCTCTGCCGGATCGATCCGCGGCTGGCGACCGTGCGCGGCCGGGCGGGCGAAGTGCCGCTGCGGCTGTCGGAACCTGGCTTTCAGAGCCTCGCTTCCATTATCGTTTCACAGCAAGTTTCCCGCGCCAGCGCCGACGCCATCTTCGGGCGGCTGGTGAAGCTTGTCGACCCGCTGACGCCGCAGGCGATCCTTGCCGCCGGCGAGGGCGTGTTTCGCGAGGCCGGGCTGTCGCGGCCGAAACAGCGCGGGCTGCTCGCCGTCGCCGAAGCGGTGGCCGGCGGGCTGGATCTCGATCACCTGTGCACGCTGGACGCCGGCGAGGCGATCGCAGCGATGACGGCTGTGCCCGGCATCGGCCCATGGACGGCCGAATGCTACCTTTTGTTTGCCGCCGGGCACCCGGATGTGTTTCCCGCGCGCGACGTCGCTTTGCAGACGGCGGTCGGCCATGCGCTTGGCATCAACCCGCGCCCGCCGGAGAAAATGCTTATCCGGCTGGCCGAATCATGGAGCCCGTATCGGGGTGTCGCGTCGCGGCTTTTTTGGGCTTATTACCGGGAATTGAAGGGCAGGGATGCGGCGCCGACTGTCGAAATGGCAAAAAAAGACTGAAAATCATGCGGTTTTGGCGATTTCGACGCACGACAATCCGCTTCACATCCCTGTCATGTCGGGCTTACAGTATCCGCGCCGTTCGGTTCTAGAAGCAAGGAGGCGAAGGACGTGACGGTTGCCGTATCTCCGGATGGGCTTCCCGCGCTGGTGCTGAACGCGGACTACCGTCCGCTCAGCTATTACCCCCTGTCGCTCTGGTCGTGGCAGGACGCCATCAAGGCCGTCTTCCTCGACCGGGTGAACATCGTCGCCGAATACGAGCACGCCGTCTCTTCGCCGACCTTCTCGATGAAGCTGCCAAGCGTGGTCAGCCTGAAAGCCTATGTGAAGCCGTCCAGGCATCCCGCCTTCACGCGCTTCAACGTGTTCCTGCGCGACCGCTTCCAGTGCCAGTATTGCGGAACGCCCGAGGATCTGACGTTCGACCATGTCATCCCGCGCCATCGCGGCGGAGCGACGACCTGGGAGAATGTCGTCGCCGCGTGCTCGCCCTGCAACCTCCGCAAGGGCGGCATGATGCCGGCCCAGGCCAAGATGTGGCCGCTGCAAAAACCCTATCAGCCGACGGTGCACGACCTGCACAACAACGGCCGCCTGTTCCCACCCAACCATCTGCATGAAAGCTGGATGGATTATCTCTACTGGGATGTCGAACTCGAACCTTGAGATCGTTCGAGAATTCGGGAGGCTGGCCGTCTGAAGCAAGCGTCTGCGCTTCCGGTGCTCACGTACTGTAAGTACGCTCCGCTCCGGTTCTCGACGCTCACTTCATACGACTCATCCTGCCGAATTCTGTGAACGATCTCGCGCCGCCGCTTTGGTGCCGGCTCAGTCCCGCGCGAGCGCGCTGCGGAAGGCGACGGCGGCGAGGACGAGGCTGGCTATGGCGTTCCAGCCGGCGAGCGACAGGCCGAGGATGCGCAGCGCGGCCTTGTCGCAGGAGGGCGGCACGAACTTGTCGAGCGCGTCGAGCACGCCCTTGCCGCCGGTGTCGACTGGGCCGGCGCCGGCGGTGCAGTCGGCCGGACCTTTCCACCACGCCCATTCGACGCCGGAATGGTAGACGCCGAGATAGAGGCCGTAGAGCATCAATAGGCCGCCGATCGCGAGCAGCCCGCGCGTCACCCAGGCCGGCGCGCGCAGCATCGAGGCGATCGCCGCCAGCAGCATCAGCGGCACGCCGATATAGTAGGGCGTGCGCTGCTCCAGGCAGAGATGGCAGGGGATGTAGCCGCCGATATATTGGAAGGCGAGCGCCGAGCCGACCGTCGCGGCCATGGCGACGGCGAGAAAGAGCGCCGCGCGCATGCGCTGGCGTCCGGTATCGGCATTCATGGTCGCGGTCATCTATCGGGTCCGTTGTTGCGTCGCTATCCGTGGGCGTATCTGACGAGGATATAGAGCAAAATCAGGGCAGCGGCGCCGGCGCCGACAATCAATCCCAAGCGCTTTTCGATGAACTCCCTGATCTCCTCGCCATAGCGGCGAAGCAGCCAGGCAAGCAGCAGGAAACGCGCGCCGCGCGCCACGATCGCGAGCCCGATGAAGAGCAACAGATTGACGCCGATGACGCCCGACAGGATCGTCACCACCTTGATCGGCGGCAGATGGGCCGCCCCCGAGGTGACCAGCATCAGGATGATGAAGCCGACGCCGGACGAGGTGCGCAACTGCTCGAACTCATCATATTTGCCGTAGAATTCAAGCACCGGCTTGGCGACTGCCTCATAGGCATAGTGGCCGATGAACCAGCCGGCGACGCCGCCCAGCACAGAGGCGACGGTGGCGATCAGCGCGTAGCGATAGGCGCGCTGGGGTTTGGACAGCGCCATCGGCAGGAAGAGCACGTCGGCCGGGACCAGGAAGACCGAGCTTTCGACGAAGGCGATGAAGGCCAGCCACCATTCGGCGGATTTGCGCGCCGCCAGCGACAGGGTCCAGTCGTAAAGTCCGCGAAGCATCGGCTCTCCTAATGCGGTTGACGCAATTCCGGACGGAAAACCGCTGCGCACTTTTCCAGGAATCGCCTAATGCATGTCACCCCAAACGGCGCAGCGGTTTTCGGCCACCGGCACGTACGAAACAAGGACCCAAAGCGCCGCAGCCGCCATTATCGACCGGGCACCTTAAACATTCGCCTCTCTAGAAAGATTTCCTGCCGCGCACAATGGCGGCGGTCCTCACAAGACCGCCGGATGCTGTTTGGCCGAAGCGGCGTCGGCAAATCCGCAACAGGCCAGTTGACGAAAGGCTGTCCAACCGTATAGTCCGCGCCCATCCAGGCCGCCCGGCCTGAGCCCCTATGGCGGAATTGGTAGACGCGCTCGACTCAAAATCGAGTTCCGCAAGGAGTGCTGGTTCGATCCCGGCTAGGGGCACCATCCCTCGCTCTGCGAGCTTCGGATGGCGGGCCTTCACAAAAGTGCCCTACCGCATATTCCCCGTATGCCCCTGCGAGTAGCGCCCCGGCTGCGGCCATACCGTCAGGCCATGCGGTTCGGCGCCGACGCGAATTTTCGTCACGGCGCCGCTGGTGGTGTCGATCATATAGGCCTCGCTGTCGAAGCGGCCCGACAGCCATAGCTGCCTGCCGTCGGCGCTGATATTGCCCATGTCGGGGCTGCCGCCGCCGGGGATCGGCCATTGCGCGACCACGGCGCGGGTGGCGAAGTCGATCACCGTGACGCTTCCCGGGCCCCTGGCCTTGCCCTGCTCCATCCTGTGCGAGCCGCGGTTCGATACGTAGAGCCGCTTGCCGTCGCGGCTGACGACGAAGCCGTGCGCGCCGATGCCGGTCGGGATGAAGCCGATTTCCCGAAAACTGTCGCCGTCGACCAGGAACACGCCGTCGTTCATCATGTCGGCGACGTAGAAGACCTTGCCGTCGGGCGACAGGCGGATGTCCTGCGGCATGCCCATCCTGGAGAAGTCGAGATGGCCGAGCAGCTTCTGGTTCTTCAGGTCGATCTTGGCTAGGCCGCCGTCGCCATATTCGCAGGTGAAGATCGCGTAGGAACCGTCGGCAGAGAAGTCGGCATGGTTGATGCCCGGGCAAGTCGGCGTCGGCAGGCTCGATTTCAACGTCATGGTGTGCGGGTCGCGGAAATCGAGCTGCTCCATCGCCTCGTCGACGACGATTGCCGCGCTGCCGTCCGGCATGAAATACAGATTGTAGGGGTCGTCGACCGGGATCTGCTGGCCGGGCTTAGCCGTTATCGGGTCGATCGGCGTAAGGCTGCCGTTTTTGCCGGTGCCGTTGTTGGCGACCCACAGCGTCTTCAAATCCCAGGACGGAATAACATGCTGCGGCTTGCTGCCGACCGGAAAGCGGTCGACCTCCTTCAAGGTGACGGTGTCGATCACCGAGACGCTGTTGGAGGAGCGGTTCGGCACATAGACGCGCGGCAGCGCGCCGGCGGTGGCGGGGCTCAGATGGCCGGCCGTGGTCTGAGTGTAGATGTTGACCGGGGGAGGCGCCGGATCGCTGCAATCCTCCGGGCAGGTGTCGGCCACGGCTCGAGCCGGAAGCATGGCGAGCAGAACAAGCGGCGCACAAAGGCGGGCGAAGCGCAGGACGGTATCGATCATTTGAAGTGCTTTGTGGTGAAGGCAGGCCGGGTCCGGCCGCCGCAAGCCATAGCCGGTGTCTCGCCGCCCATCTAGCGTCTTTTCAGCAGGCTCCGCATGCGGTTGCGCAGGATGCGCGCCATGTTGCGGGTCTCGCGGTAGAGATGCAGTTGCGAGGCGGCCTGACGGGCCAGCCGGTCGGCATCCGGCGTCAGCCCGATCACCAGCGTGCCCATCGGCTTGCGCTCGCTCAACAGACGGCTCATCACCGGATGGTCCGGAACCGCGCAGGAATCGGTCATGACGATGTTGGGATCGTCGAGATGCTGCCTGGTCACCTCGATCATCAGCAGCGTTCCCGGCGAATAGGCGGAGAGCGTCTCGTCATAGGCCGTCTTCCAGGTGTAGGCGACGCCGGCCTCGACGAAGACGACCAGGCAGGCGATGGTGCGGCCGTCGAGCGTCAAGAGGTGGATGCGGCACATGTCCTGCTCGGCCAGCCTGTGCACGGCCTCGCGGGCGAAAGCGGCGCGGTAGCGGTCGATCGCCATCGCGGTGCGCTCGCGGCCTTTCCAGCCGGCCGCTTCCAGCGTCAGGAAGCTTTCGATGGCGTGGCGGATCTCGTCCGGCCCGCGCGCCACGGTGTGCTCCAGCTTGCCGAGGTCGGCGAGACGCCGCTTCAGGCGGCGGAATTCGCGATAGTGATGCGCGCGCAGCGATGCCTTGAGGTATTCCTCGCCGTCGGCGTCGCTATCGAGCACCGGACGCTCGACCTTGCCGGTGGTCACCATGGTCAAGCCGCGGCTGTCGGCAAAGGAGGTGAGCAGGCTCGCCACCGGACCGTCGAGGCGCATATCGGGCAGCACGAAGACTTTTGGCAGCTTGAGATGCGGCCGCGACAGCATCGAGAAGAAATCCTCGATGACGCCGACCGGATCGTCGCGATCGACCAGCGGCGTTCCGAGCGGGCCGAACGGGCTCGACCATGTGCGCATCACCGGGACGCCGAGCGGGATCGCCGGCCGCTCGACCGAGAACGGCGCCAGAAGCCGAAGCCGGTTGCGGTATTCGTCGCCGTCGCGGATGACGGCCAGCCGCACCTCGCGGTCTTCCAGCCGCGGCATCGCCGGCGCCAGGAAGCGCGGGTTGAAGAAGACGTTCGGCTCGATCGTGCGGGCGCTGAGATAGTCAAGCTCCTCGACAAGATCGAAGCCGGCCGAGGCCGGATAGATGGCGAGCTTGCGCTC
The DNA here is from genome assembly GCF_020165035.1 of Mesorhizobium sp. CA6. Taxonomy (NCBI): domain Bacteria; kingdom Pseudomonadati; phylum Pseudomonadota; class Alphaproteobacteria; order Hyphomicrobiales; family Phyllobacteriaceae; genus Mesorhizobium; species Mesorhizobium sp. CA6. Next base: position 135,879 of record NZ_JAIUHI010000017.1, read on the forward strand.
CGGCCTGTTGCTGGCGAAGAGCTCGATATGGGCGGGGTCGACCTCGCGCGCCAGGCCGGCAAGGTTGGAAACCATGGCGCCGGCGGTGCCGCCGCTGGTCTCTTCGAGCAACGGGACGGCGGCCATCAGGCGATTTCCTTGTTTGCAGGCACGAAGATCGCCATCACGATGCCGAGCTTGCGCCAGACGGTGAAGGAGAGCGCGCTGGCCTCGAAGACCATGGCCAGGCTGGTGGCGATAGCCGCGCCCCAGAGGCCGAACAGCGGAATGAGGATCACGTTGAGGCCGATGTTGAGCGCAAGCGTCATGGCATAGACGGCGGCGCAGATGTTCTGGTTGCCGCTCATGGTGAGCAGGCTTTCGCAGGGGCCGACGGCGGCGCGCGCCACGACGCCCAGAACCAGCAGGAAGAGCAGCGGGTAGCCGGCGGTGAATTCGGGACCGAACAGCACCAGCATCGGCTCGCCCAGCGCCAGCACCAAGAGCGCCATTAGCAGCGAGGGCCAGAAGGTCCAGGAGACGGTCTCGCGGGCGAAGGCGGCGAGCCGATGCGGCTCGCCATGGGTGAACTGGGCGTAGCGCTGTGCAACGCCGGCCTTGACCGCGAAATAGACGAAATGCACCAGCGCCAGCGTCTTCACCGTGGCGAAATAGACCGCGACGTCATTGGGGTCGAGATAGGCGCCCACCATCAGCACGTCGGCGTTGGTGAGCAGGAAGAAGAAGCCCTCGACCAGGAAGATCGGCAGCGAGACGAAGATCCACTGGCTAAAATGCACCGCCATCGGCCCAGCCGGTATCTTTTTCTCCATGCGCGAGGTGACGGCCATCAGCTGGCCGAGCGTGGTGACATAGGTTGCGGCGATGGAGGCGAAGATCGCGGTCTTGGCGTCGGGCACATAGTGCAGGCCAAGCATCAGAGCCATGAACGCCAGGATCAGCACCGGCCGCACCAGATAGGTGGGCGACAGCGCCAGCAGCGCCCAGGAATTGGCGCGCGCCAGCCCTTGCAGGAGATCGCCGAGCGCGATCATCGGCAGACAGATGACACCGAGGATGAAGGGGATGACATAGTAGTTCTCGATCCAGTCCGAGGCGAGCCAGACACCAAGCGCGCCGAGGCCTGCCACCAGTGTCGAGGCGACGAGCACGAATAGGCGGCTCGCCTGCACGATGCCGCGCAGCTCGGCCAGCATGCCGCGCTCGCGATATTCGGGGATGAAGCGGATGACCGAGGTGTGGAAGCCGAGGCAGGCGAGGTTGCCGACGATGACCATCGTCACCCAGACCAGCACCGAGATGCCGTATTCGAACGAGCCCATCCAGCGCGCCATCAGCACCTGGCTGACGAAGGCGATGAAGGCGCTGACGATGCGGATGGAGAAGGCGATCAGCGACATGCGCCCGGCTTCGCCGCGCTCGTCGGCGGTGGACAGCACTGCGTCGATGCGGCCAAGCAACGGCCGCATGCGCAGCGCCCAGCGCTGCGGCAGGAACCGCCCGGCAGTCGTTGCCGCGGAAAAGCGCACCCCGAATACTCTCCGTTTTCCGCCTCTTTCCAAGGTTTCGGTCTATCCGAAACACCTTAAGAAAGGGTGGGTGGGGTGC